>JALWHA010000196.1 GCA_027038695.1 Acidobacteriota bacterium | reverse complement strand
CTTTATTTTAGATTGATTTTTATAATATCCGAAAGCCGCCGCAGTTTTCAAGAAATTCAATAAAATCCGAGAGAATTTCGGTTGAAAAGAAATATGGAGAAAATTGCAACCCTGTTATTATTGCAGTGTTTTTCTTTTTCGCTACTTCAAGAATGACTTTTAATACATTTTCAAATGCATTGTTGTATATGAATGTTCCTTCAATACCTTTTTCTTCCTGTAATTTCTTTATTTTTTCGTTGTACCTTTTTTCAAATTCATATACTTCGCCTGTTTTGTATTGTCGTTTCAGAGTTTGGGAGAGTTTTACAGAGCAGTCTTCTTCAATCTGCAGGCCACTTTCAGTTTTTTCAAATTCAACCTTTTTTTTCAATTCAGGCAATACGGTTTGACAATATTCCCATATGGGACACCATAATGAGTCTCTTAATACGAGTAGTTCACCTTTCCCTTTTCCTGGATTTAAACCTATGAGGTGTACAGCCATTTAAACCTCCGTATTGAGTTCATCAAATTTTTGTATTATTTTGTTCAACATTTCTGAAACAGACAAAAGAAGTCGCCTGTTTAAGTCAGATACCCTCTTTTCTACTTCGTTTAATTGATAGATAATATCGGTTATCTTTTTTTCTACCGTTTTTTCAAAGTTCCGGATTATCTTTACCTGCTTTTCTTCAATTACAGAGAACTTTTTTTCTGTTTCCAAAAATAAGTTGTTTTGTTTATCAGCCTGTTTTTGTATTTCTTTGTTTATGTTTTCCACAAAACCGGATATTTTCTCAATGTGTTTTACAAGGCTTGCAAAGTCTTTTGTCTGTTTTGAGATTATGAAATCGTATTTTTCTATTAACTCAGCGGTTTGTTTTAAGCGTTTGAGGTTTTCGTTTTCCATTTTTCCCCCTTTTATACCGCTTTGGGCAAGTTTACAGTATTGTTTGCTGTTTTATAGACAACGGGCTGATTTGTTCCGATAAGTTTGGTTAGAAGGTGTAAGGTTATTCTACGGGACGGGCTTGTTCTTGCAATAAATTGTATTAATCTTTCTTTTTGGTGTTTGACTTTGATAAAGATTTTGAGTTTTTTTTCTGCCGTATTCGCAATTTTTTTAGAGGGATGGGTTAAGGCAATTGCAAGAAGTAAGTAGTGGCCGCCTGTCGGCCTGCCTGTGGTTTTCAGGGTTTTTTCCATAATTTTCATTGTTTCGTCTAATCTCTTTTCAAGGTTTAAGCATAATTTTTCAATTAAGATTGAGGAGATGTTTTCAGGAGAGATTTGTTTTTTTACCAAAAGATTGACAAGTGTTTCGTCGTTTAAAGGATAGAGCTTTTTGGGTTTAGGCTTTTTTCCGGTTTTCGGTTTCTGTTCCTGATTTTGTTCGGTTTTTGGTTTCTGATCGTTTTTCATGTAGATCGGCAAGTTTAAGCCGTAAAGGTAATCGTTTCTCATTTAATCCTCCTAAGGTTAAAGTATTAAAAAATTAGTAAAACAGGGGGTTGCCGATTCCTCACTCTTTTGCAGCCTCGCCTCTTTTCCCCCGTCTGCTTCCGCTCCGCTTCATCTCGCTTTCGGTAGTTATAAACAGGGTTGTTTTAAAAAACTGACAAAAAATATTATTTTTTTGAACTTAAAGCGGATATTAGCATAAAAAATAGGATTATTAGAATGGGAATTGCCAATATTTGCAATGCAGCCATAAGAAGCCCTCCTATAACGGAAATCACAACAGAGTAAAATGCAAAGTTAAGCAAACATCCAAGACCTTCAATAATGTCGTCAAAAAGGGTGGGTGTATGACCAATCTGGGAACCGCCGCTGTAAGATGAACCGCTATCAATGTAGTCTTCGTAATTTGCCGGCAACCCCTCTTCTTTCCATTGGCGATAGAGTTGATAAGTGTATTTCGCTTGTTCATCTGCCTCTTTCTTGTCCCTTTCTTCTTTAAATATGTCTTTTACTTCACACCTGACTATGTAGCGGTTATTTAGTGAGTCGTAAGTTAATACAGGTTTTTTGAATTTATGCAAACTTTTGTAAAACCATTGGTTAAAATATTCCGCTTTTTCACCAATTTTTGGATATTTAGGCACAAAACCGCAATCAATTTTTTCTCCCCTTTCGGATTTAACGTATATTTTGACAGCATCTTTATCAAAAGGGTTTGTTTTGTCTTTTTTAAATATTAGAGGGAGGTTTTCCTTTTTTTCAAGTTTTTTATTGAGATAGTCTTTCCTGATCTCCCCGTGTTCCCCTTTGTGGCTTAAGCCTGCAGGTTCAAATTCTATCAGGTAGTCTCCCGGGTGTATGGCAAAGTGAATATAGGAAGGGTAACCGTTCTCTTCTACCGTTCTTTTTAGTCCCATTAGATACATTTTGTTCCTCCTTTTTTCTTATTCAAAGAATTCGGCTATAAATCCTGACAGGGAGAGTAATATCATTGCCGCAGCGAAACGAATGACACTCGGTATTTTAAGGTTTATTATTACTACGAAACAGATTATTGCGACCATAATGCCTGACCAAACAGAGAGACAACCGAAACCCATTGACATAAGGTTTTCAACAGGGTCGCTTTCTGAAGATGGATATTCCAATGTGGCAGGCTTCCATGCTTCTTTTAATTCAAAGGTAATAACAAAGGTTTTTTGTTCTTCATTATATTTAATTGTGGGATTTTTGAAGTATTTTTGAGATTTATAGAGCCAATAGTTAAAGTACGGCGGATTGTAGGGGACAAAAAGGGGTCTTTTAGGAACATAGCCGAGGTCTATTTTTTCCCCGTCAACAGAGCAATAGATCTTTACAGCATATTTGTCGTAAGGATTATTCGGCTCAGGAACGAGCAAAACAGTATAGGTTTTTTCTTTCCCTAAGAGTGTAAGAGCGTTATTAAACCTTGTTTTCCCGTTTTCTCCTTTGTAACGAAGGCCTGCAGGCTCAAATTCTATACGGTGCTCCTCCGCATTAAATGAAAAGTAAATGTAGGATGGATAACTTCCCGGCTTTATCATTTTTCTCAACTCGTACAAATAAAGTGCAGGCATATTAGTTTGCTCCTTTCTCTTTTTTCAACTTTTATAAACCTGCAAGAAAAGAAAATCTGACGGAAATTTGTCAGTTTTTTGAAATTTTCCGGTTTAAAGAAGATAGGAGGTGCAAGATGAACAAAAAGAATGATTCGGATTTTGAATTGAAAAACAGGGACCAAAAACAGGCGGAGAGTATTAAAGAGAGGTGGGATTGGGTAGAAAAGTATGAGGAAGCGGGGTTGTTTGAGAAGGAGATCTTTGAATTGCTGCAAATCTACAAGGAAAGCGAACAATCAGATGAAAGGGTTAACGCACTTGAAAAATTGAAAGAGTTGTACCTTGATAAGGGAATGGTTGATAAGGCGATTGAATGCGTTGATATTTTAATTAATATTTTCCCCGAAGATAGCAGGTTTTTCAGAGAAAAGGGATTGATTCTTGAAGAGACTGAAGAGTTTGACGAAGCGAGAGAGGTTTATATTAAAGGATACGAGAGCACGGGAGACAAGAGGTTTCTTGCTTATATCAAGGACTTAGATGCAGGTTCTGATTTAATTGCTCCCCCTGAAAACGACAGTTTAGAAGAGGAGTTGTCCCCTCATTCGGCAGGAGACGCATATAAGGTTCTTGATCTGTTTTCGGGAAGAGAAGGGGTTTTCGCAAAGCAATGGATTTCGCAGACCGGGGATACGGGGTATACTCCTGTTCACGAGGCGTTAACACCGAATGTTATTCAACAACATTTTGACGGGAGTATTACGGTAGGGGTTTATCAGATAAGGTTAGACAACACTGTCAGTTTTATAGCATTTGACGTTGATATTAAAAAGGATGTGTATCAAGAGGTTGTTTCGTCTCCCGATAGATTTGAATCTGCCATGAGCGGTTGCAGAAATGCCGCTAAAGAGATAGTGAATATTCTCGCACAAAACGGTATCAATTCTTATATTGAGTTTTCGGGCAACAAGGGTTTTCACGTGTGGGTTTTCCTTGATTCTCCCCTTGCGGCAAGGATTGCACGGCATTTTGCAATTGAGGTTATTAAAAGGGTGTCTGAGAACAAAGGGGTTAGCGTGGAGGCTTTCCCGAAGCAGAGTTTTGTTAGAGAGGATAAGTTAGGCAATTTGATCAAGATCCCGTTCGGCTACCATTTAAAAACAGGGAAACAGAGTTATTTTGTTGACGGGAATTTTAAGAAGGTGAAGGGACAAAGGCAATTTTTACATTCTATCCAAAAGGTTTCAAAGGGGATTATTGTTAGCGCAATAGCAAATTTTGAGACTGAAAATATCTATTCAACAAAGACAACAACAAAAAATACAGAGGCTGAAGAGGTTTTTAATCCCTTTGATGAGGGGGATTTTCTTCCTGAGAAAGATGAAGAGTTGCAGAGGGTTCTTATCGGCTGTCCCGTTTTAAAGACGATTTATCAGAAAGCGTTAAACGAAAACCCTTTATCGGCACAGGAAGTTAGCGTTATGACTTACACTTTAGGGTGCTTGACTAACGGGGTTGATATTGTAAATTACGCATTTAGAAAAGCGGGGGTTGATAGCAACAAGTTTTTAAAGAGTAAATTAAACGGAAATCCTACAAGTTGCGAAAAGATCAGGACAAGGGTTCCGGATATAGTTTCTTCGGTTGAGTGCTCCTGCGCATTTGACAAGGATAAGTACACCTATGCCACCCCGAATATTTACGCAAAAGAGAATGTCGGGTTCGGGCAACCTACCCTTGATATTTTAGGCTTTGATAGGCTTTTTAATCAGTATTTGAAATTAAAGAGAGAGGTTTTGAAGATTCAAAAGCAGATAGGGGAGATTGAGAAAAGGATTAACACTTTGTTTGAACAGGCGGGGGTTGACAGGATAAACCTACCGCAGGGGGTACTTGTAAGGGAAAAAGACGAAAAAGGAAAAGTAAAGTTTAAGTTTGAGATTGAGTGATGGCTATTGTTTATATCGCAAATCAGGGGACAATTTTAAAAAAGAAGGGAAACAGGATCCTTGTAAAGAAGAATCAAAATATAATTTCGTGGTTTTTGCTAAAGGATATTGAGGAGATCATTCTGTTAGGGAATGTTTCCCTTACCCCGGGGGTTATTAAGGCTTTGCTTGAAAACGGGATTGATGTGGTTTTCCTTTCGTTTTACGGTAAATACAGAGGAAAACTGGTTGCAACACCGGGGAAGAACATATTTTTGAGAATAGGGCAGTTTAACTTTTTCCAAAATGAAAAGTTTCAAATTGATTTTGCGAAAAGGTGTGTAAGGGTAAAACTTAAAAACTATATCTCACTTTTGAGAAAGAGGAATTACAGGATAAAGAGCGGGGAAATTACGCAGGTTATCTCTAACGTAAGGGGCATATTGAAGGATCTGGGAAATGCAAAAAGCCTTGACGAAGTGAGGGGAATTGAAGGAATAGGCACAAAGTTTTATTTTGAAGGGTTCAGGCAAATAGTTTCGGGAACGGATTTTACCTTTACAAGGAGGACGAGAAGGCCGCCGAGGGACGAGGTTAACGCCTTGATGAGTTTCTATTACACTTTATTCGGAAACAGGATAGCAAGCATACTAAACAAAGTGGGGTTAGACCCTTATTTAGGGGCATTACATTCGGTTGAGTACGGGAGGCCGTCTTTAGCGCTTGACATACTTGAAGAATACAGGCCTTTTGTGGACAATTTAATTTTAACTGCCTTAAACAAAAAGGTTATCAAAAAAACGGATTTTCACATAAGGCAGGATATATTCCCGCTTTTAAAAGACGACGAAGAGATGCCTGAGTTAGACGAAAACGATTACCCTGTTTTGCTGACTCATTCGGGAATAAAAACCGCGATTCACTATTTTGAGAACGCATTTTTATTAAAGAGGTTCTTTGAGCCTGCAGGAGTAAGGCTTGATTTAAACCAGATTATTGAAGAGCAGGCAAGGTCTATTGCAAGGTTTTTGCAGGGGAAATCACTTGATTATTACGATTTTGAGGGGGGATAATGAAAAAGTTTTTTGTGGTTTGTTACGACATTGTGGACGACAAAAAGAGGCAGAGGATTGCAAAGATCATGGAAGGATACGGGAAAAGGGTGCAAAAATCTGTCTTTGAGTGCTATTTAACTGACAACGAATTTGAGGAGATGAAGAGAAAGGTTGAGAAAGAGATGGATATGACTGAAGATTCGGTAAACTTTTACTTTTTGTGCGAAAGGTGTGTAAAGGCAATAAGAAAATCAGGGGAAGGGCTGGTGTTTTTGAATGATAAATTAAAGGTTATATGATGTTATCTGTGGGAATGCTTAAATATGTGCCTGCTTCACCTGAAAAGTGGCAAACCTGAATTTTTCTGGCAAAAACTTTGGGAATAAATTTGTAAGAAAGAAGGAAGGCAATGAGAACAGGAACACTTAATATCAAAAGATTTTGCAAGCCGAATTTTTCTGAAAGGATTTTGTAAATCCCCTCTGCAACGCATAGAAAATCATTTACATCAATGTCTCCACTACTTGTTTTTACTATGCTGCACAAATCAAATTTATTTTCTTTTGCAAACTTTACGCAGGCTTGCTGAAAAACACCGTCAGTTAAACCTACACAAAAAAGTTTATTACCTGTTTTTTCCTCGCAATCAAATTTAAGCGTGCAACTTTCGCTTATCTCATCATTTACTGAGCAAAAGGAATAGTTGGTTTTCTCATAATGGGCAACAGAACCTATGTCAACTGCATTCTTAAAAACAAGGCCTAAAAGATACCCAAAAGCCACAGGCGCTTTAATGGCAAGAACTGTTTTTATGTTTAAGGATTTAATGTTTGGTTGAAACATCTTTTCAATTTGAGATTTCTTTTCCGATAACTTGGATTTTATCTGATTCGCAACATTTACCCATTTTTCCATATCTTTTTCATCTTCCTCAGGGAGAGACGATTCTTTAAAAACAAGTAATGATTTATCAATCGCTTTTTCTTGCAAAAAATCATCGGTAATAATCAATCCCTCTTTGCCGAAATGGTTTTCAACATCCTTAAAAATGCGAAAATTTACATCTTCTTTTGCAGGGATATCAATAAAAAAAGGCATAATCAAAGGGTATTCCCCGCTAAAAACCTTTAGAAGATAATCAAAATTTTTGTTTTTTAAGTCTTCATGGGATATTAAAATCTTTTTGCTTTTTTTCGCTGCTTTTCTCTTTTCATCAACAAAATATACCTGAATTATGTTTTTTGAAGTATCAAGCGCTCCGGTAAATGTGAAATTTTCAGGGAAAAACTCAAGGTTTAAGGCAATTGCCGCAGAAAGCATAAAAGAATTTTCCTGAAAAACAGTATCGCTTGAGATTAAAAACGCCTTATCAAACATCTCGGATAGTTGATTAAGCGAGTCTTTATTGCTCACTGTATTGAAAAAATCTATAGCACTATTCCCCTCAAAAATAAAGATAGAGGCATTGCAAAGTGTTGCCTTGCCTTTGGGGTCATAATAAACAGGGAAGTTGAATTCAACAAGTTTGCCGTTAAACAGAATTTCTTTTGAAACTGAATACTCTTTTTCAATAAAATCAACAAACTCCGGAAACAGTTTCAAATTTTCAGTATTTGAAAACAAAAGATTAAACACTTTGTGTTTTAACTCAGGCGGTAATTCTTTTGCTTTAAAAAAATCGAGCAGCAATCGGCTGTCCCGCTCAAAACAATTTAAGCCTTTAGCATCTATTTGCTGCTGAATCCCTATTAACAATACCTTTTTTATGTCGCCGTCGTAATTAAAAAAATCCTTTAAAAACTCCTTAAATTTACCGCTCATCTTCTTTTTTTAACCCTCAAATAGCACTGCGCAATCTCAAGAGAGAGAAAATCGTCCTTAGAAAGGCTTACAGTCAACATATTCGGAGCCTTTTTCAAAGAAAACAAAGGAAATTCAGAGCCTTTAACAGACAGGACAATATCAACCGAATCACCGATAAATTCTTCTGAAAAAATAATGTTTAATTCATTAGATTCTTTATTATAGATAAATTTTGTGCTGTCAACAGAAATAGGCTCTATCCGGGTAGCGGCTAAAGCAGGTTGCGACAAACGGTTTTTTCTATAAAATTCAAGAATAAATTTCTTCAAGCTTTTGTTAGTTTTCTTCACCGCATCGCTTAAAATCTCAGTTAAAGGGGTTTTAACCTCAGTCTTTTCAGGTTCTGAAGCACTAACAGATTGTGCCAATGCCTCTTCCATCTCTTCAAGATACTCCAATCCCATAGCAAACAACTCTCTTGCTCTATCTTTCTCAATTTTTTTAAATTTAATCTTCTCCTCTATTAATGTGCCATAACCAATACGCTCAGAGGGAAGTTTATTGCCTTTCAAAAAACCCTTTAAGATAGAAACATCACTTTCTGACAGGTTTCCTACAGGGATAAAGTATTGAAACAGTTTATCTTTAGGCAACTCATAAATTAAATTTGTTTCAACAATCCAAAAATCCCTTATTGGATGCTCAAATTTAACAAAAAGGTCATGGTGAGTTGCCAATTCATAGGCATACGACATTAGAGCAACCAGCACAGAATGCTTTTTTTCAACCAAAACACATACAATAAGAGGGAAAGAAGGTGATAATTTTTCAAAAACAATTCCTTCCAATTTTTCGTTTTTTAGTGTTCTGGGGATGTCCTTTTTCCCTGAATCTTCTATATTTTGGAAAGACTGCAAATCTACTTCATAACTATACAAAATCTTTTTTAAATCAATCATGATGTTCTCCCAACTTAAAATCTACACTTTTATTAACCTTCGGCAAGCAAATTTCTGACCAGAATTTTTCAAAAACCATTAACCAGACTTTTTTTTCACCCTCTATATCATACCTTGAAATTTTTTTCTGAACATGCTCAGCAATAAACTCTTTTAACCTCTGAACTTTTTTGTATTTTGTGTTTTCTTGTTCCACATTAGACAAAAAGGGATTTTCTGAAAGTTCTTTGTCTTTTGCTAGGTAATAGCACAATGTTTCTTTTTGTTCATCAGTAAGAATTAACAAAAAATCTGTGAAGTATTTGTCTACAGTCTGCTTGTAAACAATATCAGTCATTTTTTTCAGTTGAAATTCATCCTCTACTTCTATTTGCGACTCCCCATCTTCGTCTGAATTGTGGTAAGTCAATGAAATGGTGTTCTTCTGCTGATTTTTTTTGTTTATTCTGTCAAATAATTTACCTTTTATTATCAAATAGAGATAAGAGATATTTACCCCTTTTTCTTCCTTAAAAAGTATTAATAATCTTTCTTTTTTTAATGCAATCAAACTCATTGCTTCATCCACTTTTTCTTCTAAAGTAATAAAACCTAATTGCTTAAATAAATCATTAATAATGAACGATTGAGAATTTGAGGCATTTAACATTTTTTTTAAAACAATTCTCAAATCTGAACCTGCTTTTTCAGAACCATTAAAAAAGTCTTTTAATAAAGTTGAAATATTATTACACATTGTTATCCTCACATAAAAAAGCAAAATCACAAGGACCACATAATTGGAAAAACTCAGAGTTTTCCAATTCATCTGCAGGAATGCTAAGAGAAAAAAGTTGTTCTGTTCCTTTCCAATTAAATAGATATGATTTATCCCCAAACGGAAAAGTTCTTGTGCATTCCCCCTTTACACAATTTCCAAAAGATATTTGCACTGTATTAATCCCATTAAAATCTGAAGAACTTAAAAAATATATTTGAGTAAAATTGTTATCTTTAACACAGGAAAATACAGGCCTTCTTTCTCTATGAGAACCAATCGGATACCCATTACCATATCGTTCCTTAAAATCATCCAAATTCTTTAACAAAAACAAACAAACTCTATTCGGCCTATTACAAATATCATT
>JALWHA010000195.1 GCA_027038695.1 Acidobacteriota bacterium | reverse complement strand
CCTGCTGACAAAGAGTTTTCAAAACTTTATGTTGGAGATGTAATACTTTCTGTAAACGGAAACAGGGTAAATTCAAGCGTAAACTTTTGGTCTTACTTTGCGGATACATTAAACAAAAAGGTATTGCTTGAAGTTAAGGGGAAAGACGGGAAGGTAAGAGAGGTTGTAATAAGGCCTGTTGCCTCTTTGAGAAAGCACCTTTACAACGAGTATGTTGAATTTAACAGAAAACTTGTTGAAAAATACTCAAACGGAAGGTTGGGCTATATCCACATTCAGGGAATGGATATGCCTTCATTTGAAAGGTTTGAAAGGGATTTAGAAGCGGCAGGCAAAGGGAAAGAAGGGCTTGTAATTGATGTAAGGTTTAACGGCGGCGGCTGGACAACAGATTACTTAATGGCAATACTCAATGTAAAACAGCACGCTTACACAATCCCGAGAGGGGCAGCAAAGTCTCTCAAAGAGCACAAAAAATTCAGGCAGTACTATCCTTTTGCGGAAAGATTGCCATTCTATCCGTGGACAAAGCCTTCAATAGCACTGTGCAATTCGGCAAGTTATTCAAATGCGGAAATCTTCTCCCACGCATACAAAACATTAGGCATAGGCAAACTTGTGGGAACTCCCACATTCGGCGCCGTAATATCAACAGACGGGGAAACTTTGATAAACGGAATGTTTATAAGAAAGCCTTTCAGGGCATGGTTTGTATTGAAAACTGACAAGGATATGGAAGGAAACCCTGCAATCCCCGACTTCATAGTGAACAACCCCCCTGACTGGAAGGCAAAAAGCGAAGACTTACAACTCAAAAAAGCCTGCGAAGAATTGCTGAAGGAGATAGAGAAGAAAGAAAAATAAAAAAGCCCCTCAAACGAGGGGCTTTTATTAATAAAGGGAGGATATTTGCTTTTTAATAACTTTCTTTTTTAAACTAAATTCATTTTGAGGTAAAGAATAAATCACTAACCTCTGATTGTCTTTGTCAATGGTCGCATAATAAATTTTATTGTGCTTTCTAACAACTGTTTTTCTTTTGGGAAGTTGAATTTTGTTTTTTATTTCATAAAGAGTGACGCTTTTTTCAGTGTTTTTTGCGTTAAAATTGTTTATCACTATTTCAAATTTATTAGGTGAGGCTAACTGATAGGCTGGTAAAATCAATTTATTGCCTTTGATTTCTATTTTTCTCTTTTTGTGCAGGTCTCCTATGACTATTCTATTTTTAGTTGTTGTTGGTGTTAAAGCGGAAATGATTTGTTTACTGTTAATTTTTGTAATAGTTTTGCCTGTTTCGGGGTCTATAATAAACCAGAAGGGGTATGCGTCAACCACTATTTGATTTTCGTCATTTAGAAGCAGGTCTGAAATATTAGCCCCTATATTTTCAATTTTCCAGAAATCTTCTCTGTTTTTTAGCCCTATCATTTTAATTGTTGCCCCTTTTGCAAACACCGCCTTTACCTCTTCTCCGCCTAAAAGCAGAAAAGCACTTGGGGAGCCGTTTTTAAAGTTTATTATATATCTCTCATTACCATTTTTATTTTTAAGACTGCCAAAGAGGTTTTTTACAGGATAAATTTCAAAATACCCAGCAAGGTCAACATCAATATAACTGGCAAAGTAATAAAAATTATTATCACATGATTTGAATAAAAATAGTTCCTGCCTATCCTTTAAATCAAAACTCTTCAAAAAATTTCCGTTTAAATCGTAAAAATCTGTTTTAATCTGTTCTAAATAATTTCCGTGATGTTTTAATTTGGTAATCGCAACGACGGGGTTTTGAGAGTAATCAAGTAAATCTATTATACAATAATACGGAAATACTCTTTCTTTAATTATCTGATTTCCTTCATCTAAAAATAATACTTTGGAAAGCCAGATTTTGTCTTTTTTCTTTAAATTGTGTTTTAACCTGTTTAAATCCTTTAACTCAATATTGCTGAAATCCATTTCATCAAAGGAATTGTAATAGCCGTTCATTACCACAACTTTTTTGAAATTATGGCTTATTTTAAAATTTATTTGACCATCAAAAGGTGCCGCATTGTAAAGAAATTTATTGTTCAAAACAAAATCGGGCAATTTGTATTCAAATTCAATTGTTTGTCCAAAACCTATAGATATTGAGAAAAGGAAATAGATTAATGAAAACAAAAAAAATTTTTTCATAACGCCTCCTTTATTTGCAATCTCCAAGGACTTTTTCAGGGTTAACATATGTTCTTAATTCTCCATTAACAGTACATGTCAAAATATCATCTTCAGTTAAATTGCTTTCAGGGAATTTATCCTGAACTTCCGAAAGTGATTTATTCCCTACTAAATAGAATTTTATATCAAGGTGAGGGTTGGTACCACTAGGTGATGAGTCTGTATAAGCAATTTCCATTCCCGGATAAACTGAGCCTCCTTCGTGTACTTTAATACTCCCTTCTAATAAATGGCAATAAACTGTATATGTATCGTTGTCATTGTGAACTCTTATAAAATAACCTGCATACTTAGGCTGAAATCCGATTTCTGCAACAGTCCCTGAACTTGCTGAAAACAAAGGTATGTTTTCTCCTTCCTGAGCAGTGCCTATATCTAAGCCTGTGTGGTACCCGCAACCGCCATTTCTTTCTTCTTTAAAGGGAGCGGTGATTCTTTCTGACCCTGTTAAATCTTTCCAGCAGTCTGTAAATCCGTCATTGTTTAAATCAAATAGATTAACGCCCCCTGGGCCTCCACCTCCTCCTGAATCATCATTATCAGTATCCCCTCCATTTCCTCCACCGCCATTTCCTGAAACATCAATTACAATAATTGTATCACACTTTATTCCGCAAGCAGTCTCATCGCTATCTGAAACGCATATTTGATAGCATAGGCTGTAAACTCTTATTGCAGAAAATGCCTTAAAGTTGTAAAGTAGTAATAGAAAGAAAAATAAAAACAAAACCTTCTTTTTCAATTTACAACCTCCTCATTAATTTTTTTTAAAGATTCATAGCACCCTCAAGGCAAAAGTAATTCTCTCTCTCTCTCTCTCTCATTTGTCAAGAGAAAATGTTTTATTTTTAAATATTTATTTTTTGAAAAATTATAAAACAAAATAAATAAGGTTTGCGTTAAATTTTTGTTTGAGGTTTTTGAT
>JALWHA010000194.1 GCA_027038695.1 Acidobacteriota bacterium | reverse complement strand
CATCCATTTGACTTCCAAATCAAAGCCTAGTTTTGCTTCTAATGAGAAACCATTTTACACTTTCTGGGAAATTAAAAAAACCCAAACAAAACAAATAACTTAAAACCAAAAACCTCAATCAAAAATTTAAAGCAAACCCTACTTATTTTGTTTTATAATTTTTCGAAAAATAAATATTTAAAAATAAAACATTTTCTCTTGACAAATGAGAGAGAGAGAGAATTACTTTTGCCATGAGGGTGCTATGAATCTTTAAAAAAAATTAGTAGGAGGTAAACATGAAAAAGATTGTTAATGTTTTTATGTTAATTGCGTTTATTGGGTTCTCAGTTTTTGCTATTGGAAGAGGCATAGACAATGAACCACACTTAAATTTAATCACTAACCACAATAATTTTTATTTTAATTACGGAAACACCATTATCTCTCTCAATAAAGATGATGGCCTTGTAGTAAACATAGATGGTAAATTTTTCAAAATCACCCCTACATTCTTTAATCAAAACGAAGGAATTTTTAAATTAAAAGACTATTCAGGTAACTACGAGAAAGTATATTTCTTTATAGATAACAATGGATATGTAGATTATAATAGTAATGACATAGGTGATTTTGTGGAAGAGTTCTGGTATTCGCTCAACGACAGAGATAGGAAAGCATACAACATGGCAATTAATGTTCTACAACCGATAATAAATAACATGAACAATAACAAAACAAAATCAACAAGTGCGTGTATAGGTGCCGCTATCATTACCATTTCAAACTTTGCAACCTGTCCAGTTGAGCCATGGAACTGCGTAAAAGGCATAGGGGGATTACTGATTGAATGGGAAATCTGCCAGTAAAGTAATAAAAATTATAAAAAAATACCCGGAATTTCAGTTAGGGCCTTTAGATATTGAATTTAAACCCGGCAAGATTACCGCAATTGTGGGGCCTAACGGTGCAGGGAAGACTACTTTGTTGTACCTGCTTTTAGGAATAAAGAAAGAAGATGGGGGGAGTGTCATTTCTCCCCCTTTACAGAAAAGCTCAATAGTGGGATTGGGCTTTCTACCGCTAACCCTCACCTTAAACCAGGTTGCAGATATGTATAAAACAAGGATTGAGTCAGACACTTTTAAAAAACATATTAAAGACTTTAATCTCAGTTTTTCCAAAAGAATTAACCAGATGTCTTCGGGACAAAGACTTCTTTCACAATGGGCGGTTGCGTTGTCTTTAAAAAGTGAAATCTTTATTCTTGATGAACCCTTTAATAATATAGACATAATCTTCAGAGACAAACTATATGAAAAATTAAGCAAATTTGTTGAAAAACAGTCTATACCATGTATTATCACATCCCACAATCTGCTCGAAATTGACTTAATAAGCGATGAGATAATATTTTTAAACAATGGGGATATTGTGGAACACTTTAATAAAAAAGAAAGAAAATTAAATTATTTTCTTGTAAATAACAAAAAGGAAACACATAGACTATCCCTTTTAACAACCAAAAAGCACAAAGAAATAATAGGGCTAAAAAGGGGAGAAGAGTGCAAAGAGGGGAAGCAAATGGATTTAATAGAAATCTTTAGGTTAATTTTTACGGATGAAAAACAAGATGAATAAGTACTTCAGAAAAGAGCTGATAATATACATAATTGCCTTTCTGGCTTTAATCTTTACAATCAGAAAATTCTATACCCCTGACTCTGTTTTCTTCAACATAAGTATGGGGGTAACCTTTTTAATCCCCCTCTTTTACATATTCGGGTTAGCCAGAGACTATAAGATGCCTGAAAGCATAATTACATTTCTAAATGCAGGTTATTCAAAATTATCAACCGTGTTTTTGTTAGGCTGGAATGTTATCTTAATTTTTAGTTTGATGACATTGATCTTTTTCCCCTTGCCAGATAAAGAACAACTCCTGACATTTCTTATAGGCATTTCATTTCTATCTCTATACCAGATCAGCTGGATAAAATTCGGGATTGAAAGGGCAAACTACATTCTTATAATCCCTACCGTTATAGGACAGATAATTGGTGCCTTAATCATATTCTTTCCCTCAATTATCACCTATTTTGACATTGATTCGTTAAAAATTATTTTGTACTCTTTTGTTCTACTTATTGTGTTAACAGGCAATATCTATATTTACTACCTGTTTTTTAAAAAAGATATTGTTTAACATTGTTTTTGCTTATAAACAAATTAACCAATTAAAAAAATAAAAAACTTGCTTTTGAAAAAACTAAATGAACAAGAAGACCGCTTTAGGCCGGCCTTTTTAATATAAACACTTATTTCGGTTGTTTGTAACTATAAGTGATTGTGGAAACAATTTTCTTGGAGTGACCGAAGAAACTCTTTGTCTGAACGGTTACCTCACCCCAAACCGGGCGTACAGATCTTCACCTATCTCTCCAAATTTAAAGTGCATTTTAAAAGACCTGACAAACCTGCTTGCATTTACTTCCTCTACCATTTCCTCTTTTATGTAGCCTGTTTTCTTTGAGATTACATACCTTCCCTGCAAAGCGTCTTTATCTGCATACTGCTTCTTTAAAACAGCATTTACAATGATTTCGTCTCCGTTGTCTTTTACCGAATAGTTGTAGTAATTCATATATTTTTTATTAAGTGGGGAAATTACATCGTCGCTCTTTTCACCTTTATAACGGGATTTCTTTACCTCGCTTTTTTTATCCTCTATCTTTCCGTCTTTATCGTATTGAACTGCGGTAACTTTTGAGATAATTTCGTAGCCTTTGAGTTTTTGCCTGATTTCTGTTCTCTTCAAAGAAACCTGCTTGATAATATCCGGAACCTGAGAAAAAGCATAAATCCCAATGAGAAAAAATAAAATAAAACTTAACTTTTTCATTTCACTACCCTCTTTTTCTCTATCTCCTTCAGCAATTCTTCGCAGGCTTTTTTGAGTTGTAAATCTTCTCCCTTTGCCTTCCAGTCAGGGGGATTTTTCACAATAAAGTCGGCAACAACCGGGTCATTTTCTATATTTTAATCATACATTTATCTCCCAGGGAAAAATCAGGAAATAGATTTATCTCTCGGTGGTTTAATCTTTTCAAGAGTTATAATTTTTACTGTGGCTGCAGGGTATTTATTTTTTTACGAGTATCTTAGTATTTTAAAA
>JALWHA010000193.1:2521-9994 GCA_027038695.1 Acidobacteriota bacterium | reverse complement strand
GTTCAAACACTTTTCGGGGATTTTAGGGATTTAATTTAACATTTGATTTTGTTTTTTCTTTTTAAGGTTTTATAATATTTACAAGATGAAAAGGTTAATTCTATTTGGGTTTTTAATAATTTTTCTAATTCTTCCCGTTGAGGCTGAAGGTTTTAGGTGCGGAGTAATAAAATTCAAAGATACTGTTCAGCCTGTATCTGGCGAGTTTGTTATCTCTTCAATAAAAGAGTTTAACGAAGCAGGGGATGTTGACTTAATTTTAATTGAAATAGATACTCCCGGCGGGTTGCTTGCTTCAACAAGGGAGATTGTATCAGCCGTTTTTGAATCAAAACTCCCTGTTTGTGTCTATGTTTACCCTTCAGGCTCACAGGCTGCAAGTGCAGGCTTTTTCATTCTTATGTCAGGGGATATTGCCGCAATGGCTGAAGGCACAAATGCAGGGGCGGCGCACCCTGTTTCGGTTATTCCCGGCATATCTTTCAATGAAAAGGAAGGAAAGGATAAGAAAAACGAGAATGTTATGGCTGAAAAGGTTGTGGAAGATACAGCAGCCTTTATACGCTCAATTGCCGAAAAGAGAAGAAGAAACATAGAGTACTGCGAAAAAGCGGTGAAGGAAAGCAAATCTTACACTGCAAAAGAGTGTTTGAAATACGGCTTGATTGATTACATTGATTCAAACCCTGAAAGCCTTGTAAAAAAGATTGCAAAAGACAAATTAGGTAAAAAAGTAGATAGTGTGGTTTTTATAACAAAGGATTACTCTTTAAGGGAAAAAATTTTAAGCATACTTGCTTCCCCTGAAATAGCATATCTTCTTTTTCTTGCAGGTGTAATAGGCATTTTTATTGAAATTAAGTCTCCCGGTGCTATCTTCCCCGGCTTATTCGGGACAATATGCCTTATCCTGTTTTTCTTTTCAACAAAGGTATTACCTGTAAGCATTGCGGGTATGCTTTTCATAATTTTAGGTGTTTTATTGATTATAATGGAGTTCAAAGTTGTAAGTTACGGCTTTTTAACCCTGGGAGGTTTGTTTTCTATGGTTGTAGGCTCTTTAATGCTTTTTAAATCTGATTTGCCCGGTATAAATTTATCCCCGTGGTCTATAGTTTTTTCCGCACTTCTATTCGGAGTATTTTTTGCGGTTGTTATTTACTTTATAGTTAAGTCGCAAAAAGAGCAAATTCATACCGGCAAAGAGAGTTTTATAGGGAAAAGAGCGGAGGCTATTATAGATTTTGAGAATGGAAAGGGAAAGGTATTTTTTAACGGGGAGTACTGGGATGCAGAATGTGTCAAAGAGTGCGAGATTAAAAAGGGAGATAAGGTTTTAATTATTGGTATTGAAGATATGACTTTGAAAATAAAGGGGGTATAAGATGAATCCTATTGTTGTTATTATTTTACTGGTAATTTTTTACCTTTTTAGTTGTTTGAAGATATTAAACGAGTATGAAAGAGGGGTAATCTTCAGGTTAGGTAGGGTTTTGGGAGAGCCTAAAGGCCCGGGATTGATCTTTGTTTTTAAGCCCTTTGATAGAATAGTTAGGGTTTCAACAAGAACGGTTGTTCTTGATGTTCCCCCGCAGGATATTATTACCAAAGATAATGTTTCGGTAAAGGTGAACGCTGTTGTTTACTTCAGGGTGTTTGATCCGATTAAGGCAGTTATTGAAGTTGAGAATTTCTTGTTTGCCACATCTCAGCTTTCCCAAACCACTTTGAGAAGTGTTTTAGGGCAGGTTGAACTTGACGAATTGCTTTCCGACAGAGAAAAATTGAATATGAAATTACAGGAGATACTTGATAAACATACCGACCCATGGGGTGTAAAGGTTTCAGCAGTGGAAGTAAAATATGTTGACCTTCCCGATACGATGCAAAGGGCAATGGCAAGGCAGGCTGAGGCTGAAAGGGAAAAGAGGGCAAAGATTATTCACGCTGAAGGTGAGTTCCAGGCCTCAAGAAAGCTTGCCGAAGCGTCAGAGATCATTTCCTCTTCACCTGTAGCTTTGCAGTTAAGATATCTTCAGACTTTAATGGAAATATCAGCAGAAAAGAACTCAACTATAATATTTCCGTTGCCTATTGATTTTATAAGTTACTTTTTAGAAAAAGGAAAGGAGAATAAACAGTAACTTGAACATTGTTTTTGTAGACCTTGACAAAGCAAGGGAAAAAGAATTTAAAACATTATTTGAGCGTGCTGGGTATGGAACAACCTTTTTGACCTTTGAACAGTTGGTTCATATGGATAGTGAAAATATCAAAAACGGAAGTCTTTTGGTGATCTGTTCTGATAACTTTGAGCATGCTTTAAAGTGTTTTGATATTTCTCTCTCATTTGCCAAAAATGTGGTTTTGTTGAAAGAAGAGTATTCCCACGGCTGGTACAGGGTTTTTCATAAAAAAGGGGTTTACGATTTTTTAAAGTTTATGGACGGTATGGACGAGATAGGGGGAACAATTTTCAATGCTTTCAAAGAGGAAAACCCTTTTTATAAAAATAAACTTTTAGAGAGGGAAAAATCTCTGTTAAAACTTGTTAAAGATGTTTGTCTTACGCTTGAATTTCCTCGGCTTTTAAATTTAATAATAGATACTTTTCTTGACCTCACTCACAGTGATACCGCGGTGTTAACCGTTAATAATGCGGATTTAGGAGTAACAGAAATAAAAAGGGGAGATTTTAAGAATAAAGATTTTGTAGAAGGAATCTTGAAGCAGGCTGAAAACGATATAACAAAGTTCGGCAAATACAGGAAATTTGAAAATTTAGATTTTGTTTACCTTGTTTTCCCTTTGGTCTGGGAAAATTTTGTAAGAGGATTAATAATTATAGAGGTTGAAAAAAATAAATTTAAAAGAGATATCGTTTTTTCCTGTGAAACTTTCCTGAAAGAAATAGAGCCTGCGTTAATTAATTCCCTTTCCGTTGAGGAGACAAAGAAATTAACCACTATTGACGATTTAACATCTTGTTACAACAGAAGGTTTTTTGATATGTATATTGAAAAACTCCATAAAAAAGCCGAAGCAAATAGAGAAAAGTATTCTATTATTTTTATGGATTTGGACAATTTAAAAGACGTTAATACCAAATACGGACACCTTGTAGGCAGTCAGATACTTAAGGTTGTTGCGGAGAAGACAATTGAGGCTGTAAGGGGAATTGATAAAGTCGCAAGATTCGGCGGGGACGAGTTTTGTATTATTCTGCCTGATACCGATTCAAAAGGTGCAAAAAGGGTTGCCGAAAGGATTAAAGAAAATATTACAAAGAATGAGTATTTCCTTAAGGATTATCCAGATGTTAAAGTGACTGCCAGTTTCGGAATAGCTACTTATCCCGACCACGGAGATGATGTTGAATCTTTGATAAAAGTGGCTGATAACGCAATGTATATGGTTAAAATGACAACCAAAAACGCAATCTATGTGCCGGAGAACAATTAAAATGGAAACTAAAGGGAATTTTTCTTATTTAAATATTCATGAACTCTTTGCTAACGCAGGTGTAAACAGGGAAAGTATTATTTTATACTTATCGGAAGGTTTTAAAGAATATAGGGTGTTTTTTAAAAACGGAAAAATATCTTTTATTCTCTCAAGCGATAAAGATGAGAGATTCGGCGAATTTCTTGTGGTAAACAATAAAATTACCGTTGAACAGTACAGAGTGACAAGCGAAAAAATTGTTCAGGAAGGGAAAAAATTCGGTTATACCTTGATTGAAGAAGGTTTTATGACGGTTGACGAACTTTATCATTCCTTGACCGATTATATGATTTATCTAATTTCAAAAGTGTTTTCCATAAAAGAAGGTGTTTATGCCGTACTTGAACCTGAATCACACTCGGAACTTCCTATGAATTTAACCATTGACTACAGAAAGGCTATCTATTACGGTATAAAAAACAATAATTTTTTTTCTTTGATTGACAATTATATCGTTAATTTAAGTACGGTTCCCAGGTTTATTGTGTCTGTTGAAGATATCTTTAAGGTTTTGCCTTTAACCGTGGAAGAACAGGGTGTTCTTGAATGGATTGACGAGCAGAATTCAATTTCTTCTATTTGCAACTACAGTGATTTAAGTCAATTTGACACTTTAAAACTTTTATTAATTCTTAAGTTTTCAAGTTTTATTGAGTTTTTGGATACAGGTAAGGATTTTGTGGTGGAAAACATAGAGGAAAAGCTTGAAGATTTGTTAGATTCTTACAATACTATCTTTGAAAAGATCTATACGATTTTAAATACTTTGGACCCGGATTTGTTTGAAAGGCTTAATAACGAGGTTTTTGAAAGGCTTGAGGATAAATACGGAAATTTGATAAGGGATATAGATTTTTCCTCATACGGTTATATTGACTTTGATGCTTTTTACAGAAACCTGTATAATCTTGGAGAGACGGAAATATTGAAGACTGCGGAAACGTTTCTTAAAGATATACTGAAAGAAACAATGTTTTATTTAGAAGAAAATGCGGACAAAGGGTTATTTGAATCTTTGAAAAAGGTAGTTTATGAAAGAAAAACTTGATTCTTCAACATATCTTAGTATTTTTTTCGTTTCCTTGATTGGGTTTTTAATAGCATTTTTTTTGGGGGTTTGGGTTGGTGGAAAAGTAACTCTCAAGCCTGAAAGAGAAAAGGTTTCGGAAAAGATCAATTATAACGACGAATTTAATCCCGAGTATGAAGAGGTGAATAAAAAAGATTCAAATATAGATTCTAAATCACAAAATATTGCTAAAATAAAAGAAAAAAATATTGTCTCCGTTTCCGAAAAAAAACTTACGAAAAGGTTGAAAAAACCGACCGATAATCCTGGTAAGAAAAGTAAAGGTATTGATAAAAAAACGGATAAAAAGGCTTTAAAAAGAAAACAACCGGTTAATAAAAAAACAAATGCTAAAGCAAGACCTGAGCCGAAAAAAACAGATGAAAAAAGGTATATGCTTCAAATAGGTGCTTATAAAAGATTAAAAGACGCAAAAAAATTGAAAAGCAAGTTTGAATCCAAAGGCTATTCAGTTTTTATAGTAAAAGAGAAAGGGAAAAAATCTGTTTTTTATAAGGTTCGGATAGGTGTTTTTTACTCAAAAAAGATTGCTTACAAGGTAAAAAAGAAAATTAAAAGAGAGGATAAAATAAAGGCATGGCTCGTTCCGATAAAATAAAATTACCCTCGTGGATCTCCAAAGAAAAGGTGATTTTAAGGGATTTGCATAAAATTAAATCCGCATTGAGGGAAAAATCTCTTCACACTGTTTGCGAAGAGGCTATGTGTCCTAACAGGGGGGAGTGTTTTAAAAAAGGCACTGCGACATTTTTGCTTTTAGGCAACATTTGTACCAGAAATTGCAGGTTTTGTTCCGTGCCTAAAGGAAAGCCTCTGTCAGTTGACGAAAAAGAGCCAGAAAACATAGCGAAGTTTGTAAAAGAGAATGGAATAAAATACGCTGTTTTAACTATGGTGAACAGGGACGATTTGGTTGACGGCGGGGCTAACCACGTTAAAAAAACCGTTGAAGAGATTAAAAGATTAAATCCTTTTGTTAAGGTTGAGGTTCTTGTGGGCGACTTTCAGGGAAATTTGAAAGATATAGACACAGTGTTAGAGGCTGACATTGATGTTTTCAACCACAACATAGAGATGGTAAAAAGGCTTTTCGCTAAAATAAGGCCTAAGGCGGATTATCACCGTTCTTTAAAGATTTTAAAATATGTTTATGAGAATTACTCAATTCCTGTTAAATCAGGCTTTATGGTAGGGTTAGGGGAAGATAAAAGAGAAATTGTTGAATTAATGAAGGATTTAAGAAAAAGCGGTGTTTCAATTTTAACTATAGGGCAGTACTTAAGGCCTTCAATGAAGAATGCTGAAGTTAAAAAGTATTACACACCTGAAGAGTTTAACGAGTTTGAAAAAATAGGGTTAGGTTTAGGCTTTGATTTTGTCTTTTCCTCACCTTTTGTGAGAAGTTCATATATGGCTGAAAGGGTTTTTGAGGGATTGAAAAAATGAAGGTTGTTAAAAAATTTTTTTTAAAGGCTCTCTCTCACCCTGTTTATTCCCGTATTTTTGGAAAGTTTACAAGGGCTAAAAAGCCTGAATTTTTAGCAAAAAGGGTGATTAAATCCTATGTTTCAATGTTTGACATAGATTTAAGCGATGTGAAATTACCTTTAAATGAATTTGAATGCCTTTCAGATTTTTTTATTAGAGAATTAAAAGAAGGGGCAAGGAAGATAGATTTTAGGCCTGAAATTGTTGTTTCCCCAACAGACAGTTTGCTTCTTGAGGTTTCAAATATCTCGGATAAGGGCAAGGTTTTTCAGATTAAGGGAAGTGAATACTCTTTAACCAAACTTGTTAAAGGTTTTGTTGACACAGAAAAGTATAAAAACGGCACATATTTTCAACTTTACCTATCCCCAAAGGATTACCATAGGATACACTTTCCCTTTGACTGTACCGTGAAAAAGGTTTTTTACATTCCCGGCAAACTGTTGCCTGTCAATCTCTTTTCCCTTGAAAATTTTAGAGAGGTTTTTAATCAGAATGAAAGGGTATTGCTTGTTTTAGAAAAAGACGGGATTGAAGCTCTTGCCGTTCTTGTAGGTGCATACAATGTGGGAAGGATTGTTTTAAGTTTTACTGATTTTATTACAAATGACAAATTCCCGAGAAAGCCTTCCCCAATTCAAATAGAAGGTTATGAAGCAAAAAAAGGGGAAGAGTTGGGAATGTTTATGATGGGGTCAACAGTTTTGCTTTTTTTCCCCGAAAATGCCGTTTTACCCCTTAAAAAAAGCAGCGATTATGTAAAAATGGGTATGCCTATTGCAAAATGGCTATAGATTTTTCAAACATACACAGCTTAAATAAGTACAAAAAAAACGAAAAAGAGAAAAGCGCGAAAGATTTTCCTTTTGAAAGGAATGCTTCTTTTTTAATAGATTTACCTGAAACTTTATCAATATTTCCGTTTTACGAGAAAGAATTTTCCCTAAAAGATGCCGTATTTTTTGATACAGAAACAACAGGGCTTTCCCGTGGAGCGGGAAATATGGTTTTTCTTGCCGGTATAGGCTTTATTGAGGGAAACAGGTTTATAATCAAGCAATACTTTGTATCAAACCCTGCCATTGAGTTTCAACTTGTTGAAACCCTTGTAAAACTTTTCAATGAAAGAAAAATTGTAATTACCTACAACGGCAAATGCTTTGATATCCCGATAATTAAAACAAGGTGCGCAATGCACGGAATCTGCGAGCCTGACATAGAACAGATAGACCTTTACCATATATCAAGGTTTATCTGGAAGGACGAATTAAACAGTTTCAAACTTGTTGATGTGGAAAAAGAAATTTTAAACTTTGAAAGAAGTGGGGATTTGCCGGGCTCTATGGCACCTTTTGCTTACAGGGAGTTTCTTTTAAGGGGTGAAATAGGGC
>JALWHA010000193.1:0-2511 GCA_027038695.1 Acidobacteriota bacterium | reverse complement strand
AACTTTTTTTAAGAATTTGTGATAAAGAAGATGTAGATGTTTTATACGGGTGTGCAAGAAGGCATTTTTTAAATAAGGAATACGATTTAAGCCTTGAGAAATTAAGGAGATTATTGTCATTAATAAAAGATAATCAAACGAGAAAAAAGGTTTACCTTCTTGCTGCAAAGTGCTTGAAGAAAAAGGGGGATTTTGAAAAGGCGGCAAATTTGTGGCGTAAAGTGGGGGATATTAATTCCCACATAGAACTTGCAAAGTTTTATGAGCACAAGAAAAAAGACTTTATTAATGCATTGAAGCATACAGAGGTTGCCTTAACAAATGCAAAATCAAACCCAGAAATAGCAAAGGAATTGAAAAAAAGAAGGGAAAGGCTAATCAAAAAGTTGGGGTTAACTTAAATGATTAGCCTTTTTCCCCTTCATCTCAGGGGAGGGGTATTGCGGGAGTAAAGACCAATTTTTCCTGGCCTTCTCCCGAAATATTTAATCCTGATATACTCGCCGAATCAGTTTCCACGGTAATAAAATCAAACCCGTCAATCCCGAGACTTGGGAACATTCCGCCTTCGCTTCCCACAACCTGTGCGATTTTTGTGAAAGGTGCAAGGGACAATTGGGTGTTTCCCACCTCATTGCCGTCCTTGTAAGCCTTTACGATTACCGTAATGTTTTCCGAAGAACCGTTGAATATTACAATCCCGTTCCACGTCATGGAGGTATTGTATGACGGAAAGGTGTAGGCAAGTTTACTGTATAAACTGCTTTCAAGTAAAAATTCCGCCATTCCATTATCCGTATTGAAGTACACTCCCTTAAAAATTGCATTTCCAGATTTTAAATAAACCTTTGCACTCATTCCCTCACCGTTTGCAAAGTCTGAGATTTTTATTTTTTCCGTCGTCAAAGGTTGAAGGGTAAAATTCTGCGTTACCCTGACCATTCCGCTATTATCCGCTACTTTTAATGTGAATTGTGCGTTTTCACCGTAAGGGTTATAGGCTATAAGATATGTGGTATAGTTTCTATGTGCGATATGTGTAAAATAAAATGCCGTGCCTTCTTCTTCATTGCTACCGGAGGTTGTTTGATAACAGCCGAGATCAAACGAAGTGGTTCTTGGATTGCCATCTAAATCGTCGGTAACCGGAACATTGCTATCTCCCGTACCTATGCAGGGGCTTCCGTCTCCCAATTTGTAATCGGCTGTCAATACTGGGTTTTGCACAAAAGAATGGTTTTCATTGTTTATGTGGCTTTGCCATTGGGAAAGATTAGCGTTTTCCATAGTGCTGTTCGGCCTTAAATCATAAAAAGTAGGTGTTGAGTTTGTATGATAGTAACAATTGTAATCCATATCAGGCATTTCACCGTCTTTGTATCCGTTAACCCTTCCTACATCTCCTTCATGATAGAAAGTCCTTATGTAAACTGCAGGCGTGGTTGCAGAGTTATTCCTGTAAACTATGTTGTTTTCTACAGTTATCCCTGTGTTAGGCGGCCTGTAGCCAATTCCGTCATTTGGGTTAGGGTCTGGCTCCCAATCCTGAAGGCTAACACCGAAGTATATCTCACTCTGGTCTGCATTTGCTGTGTTTATGAGGGTGTTGTTGTAGGCAGCGCAGTTTTTGGCAGCGTAAAATGCAATACCTGCATAATGTGTGTTAATAATAAGGCAGTTTCTGACAACAGAGTCTATTGCCTCGTACCTTTCTGGGTTTGTGTCTGTGTCAAAGTATTCGGGGCTTGTGTCAAATCCTATTGCCACTCCTAATTCCCCGCAATTTTCAATAACATTTCTCTCAATAACAGCGTTTGTGCCTCCGCCTTTAACATAAACGCCGGTTGAGCCTGTATCGTGAATGTAACAGTCTTTAACCGTCATATAATCGCTGTTAACATTATCTATTCCTTCAGAGTTTTCGTCATACCTTGCACCTGAATGGTGGATTTCACAGTTTTCTATGGTTACCCTGTCACATTCGGGGGTGAGTTTAATGCAATCTCTTCCTGTGTCGTGTATGTTGCAGTTTTTAATGATAACGTCTGTTGCTCCGCTTCTGTCTGCCTCTCCCCAATCCCATTTGGTAAATAGTGCAATACCATAATAATAACCTCCTGTAATTTCAAGGCCGTCAATTACCGTTCCGTCTGCGTCAACATCAATTGTCAGGGTGGTGTCAATGTTTTCGTCGTTAATCCCGGTATAAATCTTTACGTGTTCCCCCGGGTAACTCTTTAAAGTCATAGGAACTCTAATCCTGACCGCCTCATTGTATTCCCCTTCCCTTACTATAACTGTATCTCCGCTTTGTGCCTGTTCAACCGCATATGAAATAGTTCTATAGGGAGAACTTATCGTTCCCTGATTTGAATCGCTTCCGTTCATAGAAACATAGATATCATTGCCTATTACACACAGAGAAAACAAAAAAAACAATAAAATTTTAATCTGGAAATTAACAAATTTAACCATTCAATTTCTCTCCTTTCTTTTTATTTCTTGTATTTT
>JALWHA010000192.1 GCA_027038695.1 Acidobacteriota bacterium | reverse complement strand
CGAAGGGTTAAAGGCAGTTAAGTGGTGTGCGGAAAACAACATAAAAACAAATGTAACCTTAATTTTTAACCCTATGCAGGCATTGTTGGCTGCAAAATCTGGGGCAACCTATGTATCCCCTTTTGTGGGAAGACTTGACGACATTGTTCACGACGGAATATCAATAATCCCTGAAATAAGGCAGATTTTTGATAATTACTGTTTGCAAACAGAGATAATAGTCGCTTCAATTAGAAACCCCCTTCATGTAAGGGACGCGGCACTTGCTGGGGCAGATATTGCCACAATACCTCCCAAGGTTGTTTATCAATTGATTAAGCACCCTTTAACAGACATTGGCATTGAAAAATTTCTTGCAGACTGGGAAAAGGCAAACAAAAAGTAACTTCAGGGATAAAGAATGAAAAGGGATTTAAGATGGTTTATATCCGAACTTGAAAAAAGGGGGGAATTGTTAAGAATAAAAGACAGTCTATCCCCTATACTTGAGATTTCGGAGTTTACCGACAGAATATCCAAAATGTACGGCCCCGGGCTTTTCTTTGAAAATGTTGAAGGCTATGACATACCTGTTATTACAAACCTTTTCGGCTCAATGGACAGAATGGCGCTTGCTTTAGGGGTTGAAAACCTTGACGAAATTGGGGAAAGGATAAATGCTTTGCTGAAAGAATTAATACCTCCCCTTGAGTCAACATTCTTTGATTCTTTAAAAAAACTTCCCCTTTTAAACGAAATTGCAAATTACAAGCCTCAAATTGTGAAAAAAGCACCCTGTCAGGAAATTGTTTTGGAAGGGGAAGATGTTGACCTTGAGAAGTTGCCTGTTTTAAAAACATGGCCTAAAGATGCGGGAAGGTTTATAACTTTGCCCCTTGTTTTTACAAAATCGGCAGACGGAAAGATAAACTGCGGAATGTACAGAATGCAGGTTTACGACAAAAACACAACAGGGATGCACATTCACATACACCATGACGGTGCAAAAAATTTAAGAGACCAGGGAAGAAAAGGAAACAGAAAGGTTGAGGTTGCCGTTGCTTTAGGGGGAGACCCTGCTATGACATACTCTGCCACCGCACCTTTGCCCCCTATGATTAGCGAATTGTTCTTTGCAGGGTTTTTAAGAAAAAAAGGCCTGCCTGTTGTAAAGTGCAAAACGGTTGACCTTGTTGTTCCAGCGAATGCTGAGATTGTTCTTGAAGGCTATGTTGACCTTGACGATATGAGGATTGAAGGCCCGTTCGGGGACCATACAGGTTACTACTCTCTCGCAGACTACTACCCTACATTTCATGTAAAGTGCATAACAATGAGAAAAGACCCTATTTACCCCGCAACGGTTGTTGGCAAGCCGCCTCAGGAAGACTGCTATATGGGAAAGGCTACCGAGAGGATATTCCTTCCCCTATTAAAGGTGCAGATGCCTGAAGTTGTTGATATGAATTTACCTATCTTCGGCGTTTTTCATAACTTTGCAATACTGTCTATAAAAAAAGAATACCCGGGACACGCAAAAAAGGTAATGAATGCAGTCTGGGGATTAGGGCAGATGATGTTTACTAAGATAATAATTGTTGTTGACGAGGATGTTGATGTTCACAACCTTAACGATGTAATGTGGAGAGTTGGAAACAATGTTGACCCGAAAAGGGACATACTTTTCACAGACGGCCCACTTGATGTGTTAGACCATGCATCCCCCATTGAAAGGTTAGGCACAAAGATAGGTATTGACGCTACAAAAAAATGGAAATCCGAAGGTTTTGTCCGTGAATGGCCTGACGATATTGTCATGGAAAAAGAAGTTGTTGATAAAGTTGATAAAATCCTTGAAAAAATGGGATTAAAAAAGTAAAATCTTTTTTGCCGCACTTTGTCGGGGCGTAGCGCAGTCTGGCAGCGCGTTCGGTTCGGGACCGAAAGGTCGGAGGTTCAAATCCTCTCGCCCCGACCATTTATAAAATCCAATTTAAAAAAAATTAGAAGCAAAAATTTTGTGTTTTTTGTAAAAATTCTCCTTTTCTGTTAAAATTTCACGGTAATCAACAACAATGAAAGGTCAATATGAAAATAGTAAAAAACTTCCTGATAATAAAATGTGTGGATATTTTTGGTAAAATTGACAAAAATGATAAATCGCTTATATTTTTAAGTAATAAAAAGGTGATTTATGTTTAAAAATATTAAAGCCTTTTTCTCAAGAGGCTCTCTAAAGAAAGAGATAATTAAAAGCAGTTTTTTGTTATCTTTAATTGCATTGATCTCAGTTAGTTTGGTGATGGGTTTTATTTTTTATGAAAATGGAATGTCTTTTGCTATTAAGATTCTAAAAACAAAAAATATTTCTATCAATTACTATGTTGAGGGCTACTTTTTAAAGTTAAGGAATTTTGTTGAGTTTCTCTCAAATATAAAAGAAATTAAGAATGCCCCTTATCTTGATGAAAATTCAAAAAAATACGCATTAAAACTTTATAAAAAACTTGCCCAAACAGACCCGGATATAAATTATATCTATTCAGCGTACAAGAATGGTTTTCTTCTTATAAATGATTATACTCCACCTGAAGGCTTTGACCCAACAGTAAGGCCCTGGTATAAGGCTGCTTTAAAGTCGGCTCCTCATATCTCCCCCGGTATTCCTTACAGGGAAATAAAAACAAAAAGATGGCTTGTTTCAATAAGCAAAGTTTTGATAAATGATAAGGGAAGAATATCAGGTGTAGTTTCAATTGATTCGTCAATAGACAAGATTAGAGCAATGCTTGAAAGCAATGACAAAGACTTTAAATCACTGCACAGTTTTGTTGTAAGGCGTGACGGGACAATAATAATCCATAACGATAAAAAATTTTTAGGAAAGAATATCTTTAAGATAATTCCGGAAAAAAGAGAATTTTTTAAAAGATCCAGCGGTTTTTTTGAATTTTCATATAAAGGTATAAAAAAGATCGCTTTTTTCAGTTTTGCCCCTAAAGTAAGGTGGATAATAGTTACCGTTTGCGATAAAAGAGATATTTTAAACGCGATTATTAACCAGATTTTAATTGCAAGTTTAATGATTTCATTTATTGCTTTTCTGGTGGGAATTTATTTAACTTATTCTTTTTCTTCTCACTTTCTTGACCCAATACTTCAATTAAACAAAAGGGTGGGAAATATAGTAAATGAGGAAGAAATAACAGAACACTATGTTTATCCAAAT
>JALWHA010000191.1 GCA_027038695.1 Acidobacteriota bacterium | reverse complement strand
CCTTTTCCCTTTAAGTTTCGGGGTTGCAATCATTCTTTTGAGAAGCGGGTTAAGCCATCTACCCCTCGCATCCCTTATTCCGAAGTGAAGGTGAGGCCCGTTTACCCTTCCCGTCGCTCCGCTTTTTGCAATTATTTGTCCTGCTTTTACATGCCAGCCTTTCCTGACAAGTATTCTGCTTAAATGTAAGTAATAGGTTCTAATTCCTCCGGGGTGCTTTATAACTATGTACCTGCCATTATGCTTTTTGTACCCTGTCCGTATCACAACCCCCTTGTAAACCGCGAAAACAGGCTCCCCTACCCTTGCTCTGTAATCTACCCCGTTGTGAAAACTCCTTTTCCCCGTTACGGGGTGCCTTCTCCAGCCGAATGTTGAGGTTACATGAATCCTTCTTAAAGGGTACCTGAAAGCAGAAGCGATCAACGCCTTTCCGTCAATTGAGTAATGGCCGTTAAAAGAGGATTTTTCGTCTTTTTCCCTGTAAAAAAAAGCCTCTTTTTTGCCTGTTTTCTTTCCACTGTAACACGCATACAAAACCTTATCAGGGGGAATAATCTTTCCGTCATAAACCCTTTCTTCAAGCAAAACCTTGAACCTATCCCCTTTCCTTGCGGAAGTCCTTATCGGCACAAGGCACTCAATAACATTGTTCACGGTATTCCTAACACTGTTGCTAACACCTGTTTGTTTTAAAGCGTCGTTTAAGGTTGTTTTTATCTCTCCTTCTATCAACTTATACCTTGTTTCGGTAGGAAGGGTTATCACCTTATAGGCGTAAGACTTTTTCTTATAATCCCAGGTTAGTATATGAAAAGTTACCATATTAGGCGAATATACAAATTTTTCAACAACCTTGCCGTCTCTGGACAGTTTAAAGCGGAATTTTTCCCCCGCTTTTAAAAACCTGAAGTCAACATGATTTCTCAAAGAGTTTACAATCTTTAAAGCCTGATATAGTTTAACCCCGTCAACCGCCATTATTGAGTCTTCAAACCCTTTAAAGGGAAGTATCTCCCCGAAATACCAGAGGTTTGCCTCTCCCTTTGTAATCTCTTTCAACAGGTTTTTGTTGTATTTGGGGGTTGCGGAAGGAAAATTCGGTTTATTGCCATAAAAGAAAACAAGAAAAAAAGACAAATAAAAAAACAGTATAAGGTAAAAAACAACCCTGTATTTATGTTTTAAAACAACCTCAAAAATCTTTTCCATACAGATAAAAGTTATAGCATAACTCAAAGAAAAATTTAAATTTTATTTTGAAAATAGCCAAGCAAAACAATTAAAATCCCTTGTCTGTTACCTCAATTTCTGATTAAATTAAATATAAGTTTTTAAAATCGTTAAGGAGGGGGAATGCCTGTAATCAAATCAAGAATAAGCACAAAATCGGAAGAGTTTAAAAAGAATTACGAGCATAACAAAAATTTAATTGAAGACTTAAACGAAAAGTTAGAGTGGGCAAGAAAAGGGGGGCCTGAAAAGGCTTTTAAAAGGCTTGAACAGTTAAACAAAATGCCGGCAAGAAAGAGAATTGAATTATTGCTTGACGAGGATTCGCCCTTTCTTGAACTTTCCACCCTTGCAGGCTATAAACTTTACGACGACGAAGTCCCTGCAGGGGGCATTATTACAGGGGTAGGAAGGGTTGAAGGCAGAGAGGTAATGATTGTGGCAAACGACCCAACAGTGAAAGGGGGGTGCTATTACCCTATTACCGTAAAAAAACATCTAAGGGCGCAGGAGATTGCGGAGCAGAACAACCTGCCCTGCATATACCTTGTTGATTCTGGAGGCGCATTCCTTCCTTTACAGGCTGAGGTTTTTCCCGACAAAGAGCACTTTGGAAGGATTTTTTACAATCAGGCAAGAATGTCAGCAAAAGGGATAACCCAAATTTCGGTTGTTTTCGGGTACTGCACCGCGGGGGGGGCTTATATCCCCGCAATGAGCGACCAGACAGTTATCGTTAAAGGCACGGGAACAATATTTTTAGGGGGGCCTCCCCTTGTTAAAGCGGCAACAGGGGAAGATGTTTCTGCGGAAGAGTTAGGGGGCGCCGATGTTCATTGCAGAATTAGCGGAGTTGCAGACCATTATGCCGAAAACGAGCATCACGCAATTTTGATTGCAAGGGATATTGTAAAGCATTTAGGAAAAAGGGATAGGCAGAGTTTAAAACTTGAATCTCCGGAAGAGCCTTTGTACCCATCAGACGAAATACTCGGGGTTATCCCGACCGATTTGAAAAAGAATATGGACGCATACGAGATTATTGCAAGGCTTGTTGACGGAAGCAGGTTTTTTGAGTTTAAAAAGATGTATGCTCCCACAATAGTTACAGGCTTTGCCCACATTTACGGAATACCTGTGGGGATACTTGCAAACAACGGGGTTTTGTTTTCCGAAAGCGCCTTCAAAGCCACACATTTTATTGAACTTTGTTGCACTGAAAACATACCTTTACTGTTTTTGCAGAACATTACGGGATTTATTGTAGGCAAAAAATACGAGCACCAGGGAATAGCCAAAGACGGGGCAAAGATGGTTATGGCTGTATCAAACGCAAATGTCCCGAAGATAACGCTTATAATGGGCGGCTCTTTCGGTGCGGGAAATTACGGAATGTGTGGACGCGCATACAACCCGAGGTTTTTATTTATGTGGCCTAACGGAAGAATTTCGGTAATGGGCGGGGAACAGGCTGCAAGCGTGCTTTTAACCGTTAAAAGGGAGCAGTTGAAAAGGGAAGGAAAAGAGTTGACAAAAGAAGCAGAGGAAAAGATTAAAAATCCAATACTTGCAAAATATGAAAAGGAAGGCCATCCCTATTATTCAAGTGCAAGGCTTTGGGATGACGGCATTTTAAACCCTTTAACGACAAGGGAAGCACTTGCTCTTGCATTGTCGGCAAGTTTGAATATGCCGTTTGAAGCAACTAAGTTCGGTGTTTTCAGAATGTAAAAAAAGTTTTGAAAAGGCTTTTTTTTGTGATAAAGTCATTTGCAGGCGATTTCACATCACAACCTGATGTGTTTTCGTAAAGAATTTTTTTTAGGAGTTTTTTTATGTCTCAGAGTATTTATGTTGGCAATCTGCCTTATTCCACAAGGGAAGAAGATTTAAGGGAAGTTTTTGAAGCACACGGTAATGTTGAAAATGTTAAGATTATCAGAGATAGGGAAACAGGCAGGTCAAGAGGGTTCGGTTTCGTTGAAAT
>JALWHA010000190.1 GCA_027038695.1 Acidobacteriota bacterium | reverse complement strand
CCCATAAGGTTATCCTCCTAATTCCTCTATAATACCTTTAATAAGGTTTACTAACTCGTCCCTTGAAAACCTGTAATACTTTATATCCTCGTTTACTTTGCAAAATTTAGGAAGCCCCGTTTCAATGCCCATCTTCTTTCTCAGCTCCATTAAGGTGTCCACTTCCTCGCATGGCAAAGTTTTCGGACTCCCGAGAATATTTGCTACAAGGGTAATTTTAGCATAATGTTCCACCTGTTCCATAAGAAAATAGGCTTTTTCAAGATTTTCGGCAAAGGTTACCGCCCCGTGGTTGGCAAGCAGTATTGCATTGTATTCAAGGAAGTTGTTTAACGCTTCAGGCAATTTGTCCGTTGAGGGTGTTCCGTAAGGTGCAAGGGGTATTGTCCCGAACATTAAAACAGTTTCGGCGGTTAAACTCTGCTCAAGCCCCAATCCCGCACAGGCAAAGCCTGTTGCGACGGGGGGGTGTGCGTGGACAATTCCTTTTACATCTCCCCTTGAATTGTAAACTTTCAGGTGCATTTTTGTTTCTGAAGAGGGCTTTTTATTTCCCTCTAAAAGGTTGCCATCCAAATCAATAACAATAATGTCTTCAATAGAAAGAAAGCCTTTGCACAAGCCTGAAGGGGTTATGTAAATTTTATCCCCTTCCCTTGCCGAGATATTCCCTTCATACCCTGATATAAGGTTTTTGTTGTAAAGCCTTTTCCCTATTTCAACAATCTGTTCCCTTATGTTCATTGATTATCCTTACTCATACATTCGCTTGAGCAATACAATTTTCCGTTTTTCTTTATCCCGGTATTTGATGGGAAATAAGTGCCGCATACGTGACATTTTACCATTTCCCCTTTGTTAATGCTTTGCGGTTCCGAAGTTTTTTCCCGTGTTTGCGGAGGGGTAAGCAGGTTTGTAAAAAATGTTTTAACCTTATAATAGAAAAAATAAAAAACTCCAAATAGCAGCCCAAAAAATATTAAAAGTTTAAGCATATTAGTCTCCGTATAATTGTTCTAAAAATTCAGGCCCCACGAGAACTTCCCTTTTTTTCCCTCCCTGATGAGGTTGAGGACCCACAATACCGTCTGTTTCCATCATTTCCATATACCTTGCAGCTTTGTTATACCCTATGGACATCTTTCTCTGTACAAATGAGATGGAAGCCTGCCCCGTGGCTACCACAAGCCTGACTGCCTGAAGATATTCGGGGTTGTTTGAACTTAATTTAATCTTTGAGTCTCCGTAATTTATTTCAATCTCTTCCTTTCCGTCTTCATAATTTTTAATGTGATCAAGGTAATCAGGTTGTCCGTATGATTTAAGGTAGGAAATAAGGTTTTCAACTTCACTTTCAGAGATAAAAGGAGCGTGAAGTCTTAAAACCTCGCTTGTCCCCGCAGGTTTAAACAGCATATCCCCTTTGCCTAACAATTGCTCCGCTCCGCTTCTATCAAGCACTATCCTTGAATCTACCGCCTGTGCTACCCTGAAGCATATCCTTGAAGGCATATTCGAAGAGATAACGCCTGTTACTATCTCTCTTGAAGGCCTCTGGGTTGCAAGTATTAAATGAATCCCGACAGCCCTTGCCTTCTGTGCAAGCCTTGCAATTGATTCTTCAACCTTTGCCCTTGCTACAAACATTAAATCAGCCATTTCGTCGATTATCACCACAATATACGGCAGGGATTCCAATTCTTCGCCACCATCGGATTTTAACCTTAAGGAATTGTAAGACGCAAGGTTTCTCACTCTTAAATCTTTCAGTATTAAATACCTTCTCTCCATTTCAGACACGGCCCAGGACAAAGCGCTTGCCGCTTCTTTTGAGTCTATAATAACGTCTGTCAAAAGGTGAGGTATGCCGTCGTAGATTCCCAGCTCAACCATTTTAGGGTCAACCATAATCATTTTAAGGGTTTCAGGAGAGTTTTTCGCTAAAAGAGAGCAAATCATAGCATTTAACCCTACACTTTTCCCGGAGCCTGTCTGGCCGCCTATGAGAAGGTGAGTCATTGAATGAAGGTCTGAAAAGAAAGGCTCTCCGTTAACATTTAGTCCTAAAGCAAGGGTGAGGGGGTTTTTCTTGTCCCAGAATTCTTCGTTTGAAATAATCTCTTTTAAAACTATAAGTTTTCTTTTTTTATTCGGTACTTCAATTGATATTGTCGGTTTGCCGAAGGTTCTCTCAACCCTTATGGATTTTGCTGCCAAAGCGATGCTTAAATCGTTAGTCAGGTTTTGAATTGTTGAAAACTTTATGCCCGGGTCAAGTTTTATCTCGTAAGTTGTGACGATAGGTCCCGGGTGTATGTCTACAATCTGACAGTTTACCTTAAATTCTTTAAGCCTTCTAATTAGCGTTTGCCCCTTTAATTCAAGTTCTTTCCTGTTAACAAATGACTCTTCTTCAGGGTCGGCAAAGATCTCTTCCCACGGGGGGGTGTAATCTTCGGTCGGTTCAAATTGCATTACCGGTCTTTTGCCTTCTTTTTCTTCTTTTTCAACTTTTTTCTTTTTCGGCTTTTGAGGCTTTTTCGGGGTAATCTTCTTCGGTTTTACCTCTCTGGTCCTGATTTTTTGAACGGTATCCCTTTTTCTTTTCTTTGCTATTAAGGTTTTAACCGAAGAGAATAGGCTTTCCCCAATCTTTTTTGTTATTGAGAAAATCATGGAATAAAAAAAGTGTAAGTTTAATTTGATTGAGATAATTATAGCCACTACGATAACTGCGAGAATTAAAATAAGGGTGCCCCAAAAATTAAATTCAGGAAGTAGCATTCCCTGCAATTTATTTCCGAACATTCCCCCTGCACTTGTGTACTCTTTGCCTGTAAATTTTGTATTTATAAAAAGTATGTCTGACAGAAAGAGTGAAAGCAAGGTTGAAAATGAAACTAATTCAAGAAAAAACACACTTAAAAGTGCTACTATTTTCAATAAATTAAGTCCCTTTTTGAAGATGAGGTAAGAACAGGTCAAAAAGAATAAAACAATAAGGTAAGATGCGTACCCGAACATGTTTATTAGTACCGCACTTAAATTGGCGCCGAATGTGCCAATTAAATTGTCTGAATACAATTTTGACACTGTGTCCGATGTGAAAAGGCTCGGGTCGGACGGGGAAAAGGATATAAGGCTTAAAAATACAATGCAGGCTGTAAGTATTAGCAGGAAAGCGACTATATCATCAAAAATTTTTGTCATGTTAAAATTTTC
>JALWHA010000189.1 GCA_027038695.1 Acidobacteriota bacterium | reverse complement strand
TTGAAAATCCTTTACCCTTGCGATAATTTTTTCGGTTTGCACCGAATAATAATTAAAAGACAAAATCAATTCACCGTTATTTAAAACAACAATTTCCCCCTTTTGTTTCAGTTCTTTTACAAGATTATTAAAATAATCAATATTTACAAACAATCTTTCTCTTAATAATTCTGATTTTACGTCTCCCTCTTCCTCCACAATCGCGAGTAAAATATCTTTAAAATTATTTTTATCTTTATCTTTAATACCCTGGATTCCTTTATAACCCTTTCTTTTCTTAGGTTTATTATCAAGCACAACTCCGCCTCCCACCGTAAAAAGGGGAGAAAAATGCCTTAAAATAAATCTTTCTCCCGTATAACAGGCAACAGGCTCTTCAAACCGCAACTGGCAATAGGTTTCAAAAGGCACTTTTAATTCCTTATTTTCCAAAAACTTAACCCTTGCTACGGCATCTTCGGTACCTATGTTGACCCTCACCCTCGTTAAGTCCTTAAACGCTGAATACCCGGTTACTATTTTTATCTTTGCGTCAATAATCTGGGTGGTCAAATTGACATTGTCTTTAACAGCAATGTAACCCCTTTTAATCTCCTCTTTTTTAAATGAAGGAAGGTTTAAGGCGGTTCTTTTTTTAGCAAATATCTCGTCAACTTTTTCACCGTGTGTGTTTATATTCCTTATCTTACCTGTCTTACCCGAAGGAAGTACTGCAATTTCATCATTGACTTTAAGGGTTCCAGCCATTAAAGTACCTGTAACAACTGTGCCGTAACCTTTGATTACAAAACTCCTGTCAACGTTTAAAAAAGGCGGCCTGATATTGTTAAAATTGTCTATTTTTCTTGAAAAAGAAAACAAAAAATCTTTTAACTCGTCAATGCCCTCACCGGTAACAGAACTAACCTTGAACAAACGTTCTATCTTCCTCCCGGCATTTTCAAACAATTCTTCTATTTCAAGTTCAACAAGGGGCATCATATCATCTTCAATAAGATCAATTTTAGTTATAATCGGGAAAATATGTTTTACACCTAACAAATCCAAAATGTCAAAATGCTCCCTTGTTTGAGGCATTACAGATTCATCGGCGGCAACGACCAATACGGCAAAATCTACAGAATGCACTCCGGCCAACATATTGGTAACAAAGTCTTTATGACCGGGCACATCAATAAAACTTACGGAAATATCCTCAGAATTCATATGGGCAAAACCTATATCAATAGTTATTCCCCTTAATTTCTCCTCTTTCCACCTGTCTGCGTCAATACCCGTTAATTTGTAAACAAGCGATGTTTTACCGTGGTCAACATGGCCTGCCGTACCTACTATCACCTGTTTTTTAGGCATTTTTTTCTTCAAACTCCTCTTTTACAACTTTGTGTTCAATCGATTTTCTATGCCTTAACTTACAATAATTATCAATCTTTTTGCCGTTTAGTTTTATTACAACGGCAGGGTGGCCTACTGCGGTGGCGTTTGCGGGGATTGAATCAAGGACGACGGAATCAGCCCCTATTTTGGTATTTTCTCCGATAATAATAGGACCTAACACCTTTGCACCCGCACCTATAAATACATTATTTTTCAAGGTAGGATGCCGTTTTTTACCCTTTTCATTTCCCCTTCCCCCTAACGTAACCTGATGAAAAAGGACACAGTAATCACCTATCTCGGCGGTTTCTCCTATAACCGTTCCCATTCCGTGATCTATAAAAACCCCTTTACCTACTTTAGCTCCGGGGTGTATCTCAATACCGGTTAAAAACCTGTTAACATGAGAGAGAAAACGCGGCAATACGGGAATTTTAAGCTTCCACAAAAAATGAATAAACCTGTGAAATGTAACGGCGTGTAACCCGGGATAGGTTAATAAAACCTCAATTAGATTATTTGCGGCAGGGTCATTCTTAAAAACAGCATTTATATCTTCTTTAAAAATTTTCAAAAAGGAAAACATTTTACCTTAGAGTCTGCAACACCTGTTTTGCGCAAGCCTTAAAAGTTTCAAAGACGCCTAATCCTTGAATTGCGACAGCCTCAAAATACGGCTCACCTTTGTATCTAAGCTCTTGAACAAGTTCTTCAACCGATACTATATTCGGCAAATCTCTTTTGTTTAACTGTAAAACATAAGGAATGGTGTCAAGGCTTAAGTTATTTTCAATTAAGTTCTCCTGGAGATTTTCCAGAGATTCTATATTAGCCTCAAACCTCTCTTCCTGAGAATCAGCGACAAAGATCACTCCGTCTGCTCCCTTTAGAATAAGCTTTCTTGAGGCATTATAAAAAACCTGACCGGGAACGGTATATAACTGAAACTTTACTTTAAAACCGTGAATAGTTCCTATGTCTATAGGCAGGAAGTCAAAGTACAAAGTCCTGTCGGTTTCTGTTGCAAGGGAAATCATTTTCCCCTTTCTTTCTTCAGCCGTTTTGGTGTAAATAAACTGAAGATTGGTAGTTTTCCCGCACAAACCGGGACCGTAATATACAATTTTACAATTTATCTCTTTAGCCGCGTGATTTATGAAAGCCATAACTAAATATCGCCGAATAACTTATCAATATCATCTTCGGTTATTTCAGCAAACGGAGATTCGTATTCTTTAGAATCACCGGCCTGCTTTTTCACCTTTTCCTCAATCATATCAAAGACTCTCTCAAGTTCCTGAGAGGCTTTTTTCACCCTGAGCCTCACCAATCCTAAAGTTGCTTTGTTGTCAAAGATAACAACTAAAATTCCTCTTTTACCTACAATTGAAATATGCAGGTTATCCCTTTCCCCTTCGTGAAAGAGAAGAGAGAATTCTTTTTCCCCGATAAGCTTGGCAAGACCGTCTGTCGCGGCGACATTGCCCGCAGTCAAAGAGGCTAAAGAAGTAGCGTCAATGTTTCCCAAATCTCCCGCACCTGCTATCTGCTGACCGTTTTTATCCACGAGAAAAACGATTTTGGAACCGCTCTCTTCTTTTAGTCTTTCAATGATTTCTTTCAATTTTTTGTACTCTTCTTCATACATTACAAAATCTGGTAAAGCCATATGCCATCCCCTTTTTCTAACTATAGGATATTATAATACAAATTGTATCAAAAAAAAACCTTTTTTATGTCCCAACATCAGCAATTTTTTTTAAAAACGTAAAAAGATAAGTTAAATAAACCTTTTCTGGCAAAGTTCCTTTTCTTGATAAACTCAAAACCTTGTAAATTAGCACCAATGACC
>JALWHA010000188.1 GCA_027038695.1 Acidobacteriota bacterium | reverse complement strand
CAAACTTTACTATGAACTGTTTGACCCTGACGGCCATAACATAGGGAGAGCAAAGATTGAGCCTTCAACAGACAAGACAACTGTCAAAACAATTACTGTTTCATACCCTTATGTCAAAGCCGGAGTGTGGGAAATTGTTCCTTTCTGCCACTTTCAACAAAAAGCGCCTGTTAAATTTGAAGGAAAAATCTATATACAAAGTGTAAAAGTGATATCACCTGTTAACTTCAAGTTTGAGGCAGGAAAAAAGCCAGAAATCTCATTTACCTCTTACCTTGACTCCCTAACCCGCAAAAAGGTTAAGGTTGAAGGGAAAATAAAGGGATACTTTAAATCTGAAACCGCTGAAATGAAAGACGGAAACTATACCACAAAATTCACAATAGGAAACGGGATAAAATCTGCAAGGTTTGTTTTGTCCCTTTCAAAGGAAGACTTTAACCACTTTACAGACATTGCAGTATGTGTTTACAACGAAAAGGGCAAAGCGGTTGTTCAAACAGGCTTCAGTTTTAATAAACTGATAGTTGACGCAGATTCCCTTCCGCAAGGAAATTACACATTAAAGGTAATGGGCGCTCTTTTCAAAAAGGGAATAAAGGGTATTAAACTCAATGTTGAACAAATCCTTTACCTTGAAAAGCCTGTTTCATTTAAGACAGAGGAAGCAACCCTTTACCCCTTTGTGGAAAAGGAAATCACCTTAAAATCAGAGGGAATCCCGCCTGTATCGCCTGAAGGCTTCAAACTCTTTGGAGATATAGTCTTCAAATCTTCCGATATTGTAATCGGGGTTCAAAGGTTTTTTAAATAACCTTTTTAATTAAAACATCGGGGGCTTTTCAGCCCCCTTTTTTTGTTTTATAGTAAAATCAGAGTATAAAAACTTTAGAGGTGAGAAGTGAAAAAAATAAGTTTTTTTATAATCCTTGTTTTATTGGTATCCTGTTCCTCAAACACTTTGAAAAAAGGCTATGTAAAAGCCCTTATTTTAAAAGCGGAAAACGAGCGCAATGCAGTTTTATTACGAAAAGCGTTTCAGAAGGCTGGGAATGATAAAAAACTTGTAAAAAGAATTGCAATAGCAAGCGGAAGAATACCTGATTTTTACACCTATAAACTTGTTGCTGAAAAATTCGGGAAAGACAAAGAGATAGCAGACACACTTGCGATAGCCTCAATGTTTACAGGCTTTAACATGTCTAAAAAAAGCCTTGTCAGGGTTTTAAGCAATCTAAACTTTTCTGGCAAGGTGGCAATGGCAATGCTGAACACAAGGGATACCCTTGCCTTCAACATTGTTTTGAACAGAAACAAAATTCAGAAAAACAGATACGGCAAAGACATTGCATTTAACCTCTGGAGAGCGGGGAAACTTGTGAACGATAAAATCTTAAAGGATTTTTACAAAACAAACCCTTATGAAACAGTTTACTCGCTTTACAGATTAAAGAAAAAGGGAATTGCAAAAGCGGAAGATTTGCTAAATGCCGACATGAACACAAAATTTTACGCAATGTTTATTGTTGACAACCCTGAAAGACTTTTAAATGAAAAAAAATGGCAGTTAAAGGTTGCTTTTATCAAGGCGAAAAACAATCTAAAAACAGCGAAAATGTTTTTAAACGATTCAAACCCCCTTGTAAAACAGGTTGCAATTGAATACTATCTAAAAAACGGCGGCAGGGTATCACAGATTGATTTAAACTCTCTAACCCCAGCACAACTTGAAGTTGCCCTTCCATTTGTTAAAGACAAAACCCAGATTGAAAAAACCTTTGAAAAAGGCGGATTTTACTCCTATGTTGCCGCTCCCTATATGGGTAAAAATGCTTATGAAAAGGTAATGAAATCAAAAATATCACTTTATCAAAAACTCAAATACATTGAAAAGGCAAAAGGGGAAGCAAAAGCAATGGAAATTGCAAAAGAGATGTTTAAGAAAAACGGGAAAAGCACTGTTATGGCATACTTAACTGAAAAACTTGAAGAAGGAAAACTGAAGAAAGGGGAATTGCTCTCTCTGGTGCAGAATAACCAGAAAAGGTATCTGTCATTTTTAATAGACGCAGGCATTGTTAACTTCAAGCCCCAGAGCCATTCCCTTGCATATTACCTTGCAAAAATTAAACAATCTGAAAAATTAAGTAAATTTGTTATAGAAACTGACAAAGGCAAACTTGAATGTGAATTCTTCCCAGAATATGCCCCTTTAACCTGCTTAAACTTTTACAAACTTGCAAAATCAGGATACTATGACGGCATATTCTTCCACAGGGTAATCCCGGGCTTTGTGGCTCAGGCAGGAGACCCCACAGGCACGGGATACGGCGGCCCAGAGTATTCAATAAGGTGCGAATACAATACCCTTGAATATAATGCCGAAGGGGTTATTGGTATGGCGCTTGCAGGCAAAGACACAGGCGGAAGCCAATTCTTTATAACCCACATTGCCACCCCCCACCTGAATTACAGATACACTATTTTTGCCAAAATAACCCACGGTCTTTCCACCCTCTCCCAAATCTCCCGTTTTACAAGAATCAACAGGGTTTACTGAGGGTTTTTAAGATTATTCTGATGGCAAAATTTTAGAAAATGTCAATAAAATATACATCACTCTTTTTTTAAACTTTATTCTTCCTCTTGATTTTTTTTAATAATAAAGTAAAATTTTACTTAAATTATTAACAAAAAGGGGGTAATTATTAAACTTTCTTACACTAATTTCAGGTTTTTTTTAAAATTTGAATCGCCGCTTGAGGTGCATAAATTCCCAGTTTTTGTTTTCAGAAGTGTAATTGGCAAAGAATTGTATAAGTTAAGTTGCATTTTAAGAACCCAGAAGTGTGAAACCTGCCCTGTAAACAAGCATTGTATTTATGCAAAGATATTCACCACCCCTGTAAGTTCTGATGAAACATTTAAGGGAAACAAAAAACCTCACCCCTTTATCATTTCAGTTGATTTGCCTTTGAATCAAAAAGTTGAAAGTGCAGTATTAACCATAAGAATGATAGGGGAGAGTTTTAAATTATTCCCCTATCTTTTCTTAGCAGTTCAGAATGCAGGGGAGAAGGGGATTTTCAGGGAGAGAATAAGATTTCAGATTGAAGAGGTTTACGGGAACAATAAAAAACTTTTTGTTGAAAATGATAGAATAGATTTGGATTTAACTCCGCATAGATGGGGATTAAACCTATCTAAAACCCCTGCACAGTTAAAAAAAATAAAAATCTTATTTAA
>JALWHA010000187.1 GCA_027038695.1 Acidobacteriota bacterium | reverse complement strand
ATTATAGATTTTAAATGCTAAATTGGATAAAGAAAACTTCTTTTAAATCAAAAAAATAATTTCCTTATTTCAATTTGGAATTCATGATTCATAATTTCTAATTATACTAAAGAAAGTCCACTTTTTTCAGGACGAGGCACTTACCTCTTTTATCCCTTATTTAAAGTTTTGGATAAAAAAGTTTGGGATGTGGATGATTAAATACAAAGTTTATAGATGCCTCTATTTCTGTTAAAATATAGTTATAGTTTTTTTACGGAGGTTTGTTTTGAGTACAAATTTGGGAATGAAAATAGCCGTAGGCTTAATGCAATATATCGCTTTGCTTTTTTCTTTAACCGTGCATGAATCGGCACATGCGTTGTCGGCACATTATATGGGGGACGATACCGCAAAGCATATGGGTAGAATTTCTTTAAATCCTATTGCGCATATTGATATTATAGGTACTGTGGTTATCCCCTTGTTTATGATATTCTTCCCCTCTTCTATCCCTCTTTTCGGGTGGGCAAAGCCTGTTCCCGTTAACCCTTTAAACTTCAGGGATAGAGAAGGTGGGATTTCTCTTGTTTCTTTTGCGGGGCCTTTTTCTAACTTGATTTTAATGATTATAGCTGTTGTATTGTATAAAGTAGTTATGCATGTTCCGCCTCTTGCCGTTTTTCAGCCTTTAAGGATGTTTTTGTTTTACCTTGCGGCAATTAACCTTATTCTTGCGATATTTAACCTTATTCCCGTTCCCCCTCTTGACGGCTCGGGAGTGCTTGCAAAGTTTATAGGCTTGAGACATTACGAAGACTATGTTTCAAAGATTCAGCCTTACGGGTTTATTATTCTTATGGTTTTAATTTATTTCAATATTTTTGATATTATATTCAGGCCGTTTTACTTAATGTTAATTAAAATAATGTCTTGAGATAAAAACAGATTTAGGAGTGGATATGAGTGTGAAAAGGGTTTTAAGCGGAACTCAACCGACGGGTAAACTTCACATAGGCCACCTTGTTGGTGCTCTTGAAAACTATGTTAACTTGCAACATGAAGGAAATCAATGTTTTTACTGTGTTGTTGATTGGCATGCTTTGACTTCAATGTATTCAAATACATCGGCAATTAAAGAGTATATTTACGATGTTGCGGCGGGGTTTATTGCCGCGGGGGTTGACCCTGATAGGTCTGTTATTTTCGTTCAATCGGATGTGAAAGAGCATGCGGAACTTCACCTTTTGCTTTCAATGCTTACCCCTTTAGGCTGGCTTGAAAGGGTGCCGACTTACAAAGAGAAGAAAAAGCAGATGCAGGATAAAGACCTTTCAAATTACGGGTTTTTAGGTTACCCTGTTTTGCAGACCGCCGATATTATTATTTACAAGGCAAACTATGTTCCCGTCGGGGAAGATCAATTGTATCACCTTGAACTTGCAAGGGAGATTGTGAGAAGGTTTCACCATATTTACGGCAAAGAGGTTTTTCCCGAGCCTGAAGCAAAGATTACCGAGGCAAAGAGGGTTCCGGGGCTTGACGGAAGGAAGATGAGCAAGAGTTATAACAACGCTATTTTAATAGAGGATACCCCTGGAGAGATATGGAATAAGTTAAGAGTAATGAAGACGGACACGAGAAGGATGAGAAAGACAGACCCTGGAGAGCCTGAAGATTGTCCTGTTTTTGCATTGCACAAGATATTTTCCCCTGAGAGTGTTCAAAGCGAATGTGCAGAAGGGTGCAGGACGGCGGGCATAGGGTGTTTTCAATGTAAAAAGTTTCTTTCAGAGCACTTAATTGAAAAGGTCGGGCCTGTCGGGGAAAGACTGAGGAAATTGAAAGAAAATAAACAATTTCTGGATTCAGTGTTGGAAGAAGGTGCAAAAAAGGCAAGGGGAGTTGCTTCCGAAACAATGGGCGAGGTAAGGGAAGCAATGCACTTAAAGAGGAGATGATGCCAAACTTTGAAAACTTTGAAATTGAACTTGAAAACTTTACCGGGCCTCTTGATTTGCTTTTGCAACTGCTTCGCAAAAACAAACTTGAGATTTCAGAGGTTTCCATTGCCGATATTACCGAAAAGTACTCTAAAATTTTGAATAAAATGAAGGAGATGAACCTTGACATTGCAGGGGATTACTTTGTTATGGCCTCAACCTTAATGCTTATGAAGGCAAAATCCCTTATCCCGAGGGAGAAAGAGGCTTTTGAAGAGATGAAGGAAGAACTTATCTTTAAACTTGAAGAGTATGAAAAGATTTCAAAGCAGGCTCAAATACTTGACGACAATCTCAAAATAAGGCAGAGAATGTTTACAAGGGGATTTAAAGAAGACTTTGTGGCGAGAGAAAGGCCTTTAATAGTTTCAGAAAACGGGGCGTTTATTCTTGGGAACCTTTATGCAAATATTTTAAGAAGGCTGAAGGCTCTTGAGCCTGACATTATGCAAAAGGCAAAGTACTCAATGAAACAGGTTGTTTCCGCAATTTACGATATCTTCAGAATAAAGAAAAAGGCAAGGTTTTACGAGATTGTGAAGGGGAAGGATAGGACATATGTCGTTTATTCCTTTGTTTCTATGCTTGAATTGATTAAAGAGCATATCTTAAAAGGGGTTCAAACATCTACGTTTTCTGAGATAATTTTATTTAGGGACGAAAATTTCTCTTACAAAGAAAGGGACAGGATAATATCAAGGTATGAATAGGGATACTTTAAAAAAAATTTTAGAGGCTATCTTATTCTCTTCAGACACGCCTCTTACATCCAAAGAATTGGCGTCTTTTCTTGAAAAAGACAAAAAAGAGGTTGAAGATGTTTTAGACGAGTTGAAAAAGGATTATGAGCAAAAAGGGGTAAACCTTGTTTCAATAGCGGGGGGCTATCAGTTTTTAACAAACCCCAATATTTATCAATTTGTTGCCAGGTTTCATAAGAGGGAAAGCAGGCAGTCTTTTTCAAGGGCAGCCCTTGAAACACTGGCAATAATTGCATACAGACAGCCTATTACCGCTCAGGAGATAGCGGCATTAAGGGGGGTGCAGTCTGTTTCTCATATTTTGAGAAACCTTCTTGAAAAAAACTTAATAAAAATAGCAGGTAAAAAGGATGTTATCGGAAAGCCGTCCCTTTACAAAACAACAAGGGTTTTCCTTGAAACCTTCGGGCTTAACTCGCTTGAAGATTTACCTGAACTTGAAGAGTTAGGGGTGGAATAATGGAAGAGAGGCTTCAAAAGATTATTGCAAGAGCAGGCATTGCTTCAAGGAGAAAGGCTGAAGAGTTAATTGAAG
>JALWHA010000186.1:348-3286 GCA_027038695.1 Acidobacteriota bacterium | reverse complement strand
TGCCTTAAAATAAATCTATCGTCTCCTATAATTTTCGTAAACAAATACCCCATATCAGCCTCTTTTTCTATAAAATAAACCCTGAAACAACATTAGACAAGAAATAATTAGAAAAGCATATTAATTAATTTTAAGAACAAACCCTTAACTTTCTCTTTATAGGGATACCACCACAACTCTTTTTGCAAGCCGAATTTGTGAACCATTACACTTTGCATCTTTGCAAAAGCCCTTACCCCTTCAATGCCGTGAACCCTTCCTATTCCGCTTTTTTTAACACCTCCGAAAGGCAAATCCGTTATTATGTAATTTGTAAGGCAATCGTTTATGCACATTGCTCCCGTGTCAAGCATTAAAGCAACCCTCTTTGCCTTTTTAAAACCTTTAGTCCATATTGAGCCGTTTAAGCCGTAATCAAGGCTGTTTGCGATTTTGATTAACTCCTCTTCGTTTTTGAATTTCATAATCCCTAAAACAGGCCCAAATGTTTCTTCATAAAAGACTTTCATTTCAGGAGTTATATCCTTCAAAATAGTTGGCTTAAAATGGTATTCGTCAAGTTTCTCCCCGCCACATACAAGTTTTGCACCATTTTCCAATGCTTCTTCAATGTGGTACTCAATCTTTTGAAACTGAATAGAGTTTATCACAGCCCCTAAATCCTTATTCGGGATTTTTTCCACTTCTTTTTTCAGCATTTCAACAAAATCGTCATAAATACTTTCTTCAACCAGAACATTTTCAACCCCTATGCAGGTTTGCCCCCCGTTTGAAATTCCGCCCCATACAATGCCTGCCGCAGCCCTTTTCAAGTGTGCGTCTTTAAAAACAATTGCATTGTCTTTTCCACCTAATTCAAGAATATAGGGGATAAGCCTTTCGGAGCACTTTTTTGCAATCTCAATTCCCACAGCAGTGCTTCCAGTAAAGCAGACTATATCTATGTCGCTTTCCACAAGTTCCCTTCCCGTGCTGCCGTCTCCCGTTATTACACGAAAGGCATTGTCAGGTATGCCTGATTGTTTGCATACCTCTTCAAGCAACAATGATACCTTTGCGGTAATCTCGGAAGGCTTTAAAACAACCGAATTGCCAGCAAGCAAAGCGTGGAAGAGTGGGGTGGCTGTTAAAATCAAGGGGTAATTCCACGGTGAGATTATACCGACAACACCGTGAGGCTTAAACTGGACATAGCAGGAGTTGTTTTTAAAATACCCGCTGCTTCTCCTTTCAGGTTTCAGGAATTTATAACCCCTTTTTGTCAAATAATGAATGTGGTTCACTGTTGTAAAAACCTCAATAATGGCATCCTGCATCACCTTTCCAGCGTCTTCCATTACAACCTTTACAAACTCTTCTTTTCTTTGCTTTATGCTTTGTAAAACATTTTTCAGGATTTTTACCCTGTTTTTTAAACCAAGTACACTCCACTCCTCAAAACCTTTTTTTGCTAACTCAACCTCTTTTCTTACCTTTTCACCGTCAAATATTTCAACCTCATAGAGAAACTCCCCGTTTGATGGGTTAATTTTCTTGTAAACCTTCATTTAACACCTCGTATCCTATGTGCTTTACATTTTGCTTTTTAGGCGGGATTTTGGACATAGCCCTTTCCGCCATAGCAGTTATTGTCAATGACGGGTTGACCCCAAGATTTGCAGGAATAACGCTTCCGTCGCATATATAGACGTTATCCTCCCCGAATAATTTGTGGTTAACATCTATAACCCCGTCTTTTTCGCTTTCCCCAATCGGGCAACCTCCTAAAATATGTGCCGTTAAAGGTGAACCAAAAAACACCTCGTAAATATTGCTTAACGCTATCCCCCCCGTCAATTCAGCCATTTTTTTAGCAAACTTGTTTGCTTCAGGGATATAAACAGGAGCGGGGGGTGAATCAGGGTAAGTGTCGGTATAAAGTTTAATCCTTCCCCTGATCGTCTCTTTTGCCTTAAACCTGATTTTATTCTGGACATCCTGCATAACAAGAAGGATTAAGCCCTGCCTCGCAAACCCTATAGGGTTTAAAACCCTTAAACTTCTAATAGGGTGCTTGATTACCTCTTTGAAAAATTCCCCTACCCTTGACTTTTCTCCTTTTTTGTCAATGAGTAAAGTAGTCATAAAAGACATCCCGTTTGCCCCTTTTGAATACCTTACGACCTCAATGTGTGTATTGGGGGTTATGTAAATTCCAGAGGTTATTGCAACCCCTTCGCTTATCTCACCCTCTTTTTTCGGAATCTTTACCCCGACGAGGGATTCGCTGTTTGTTCTCACCTTTTCCCCTAACATATCGGAAATGTTTAATCTTCCATTAAACTTCAGTTTAAACATCAGTTCAAGCGTGCCTATCACCCCTGCGGCTATTACAAGTTTTCTTGCCTTAAAAACCTCGTTTACCTCTGTAGGAAGAGTTGAGATTTTTGTAATAATTTCAAAGTAATCTTCATGCTTCTTTACATCAACAACCTTTCTCTTTGAGATAACCTTTGCCCCTTTTTTAACCGCAAGGTAAAGGTAATTTTTGGTAAGCATATTCTTTGCATTTTTCCTGCACCCTATCATACACCCGCCGCACAGATTGCACCCTGTCCTGTCAGGACCTTCCCCGTTAAAGTAAGGGTCATTATCGGTTTTGTCCTTTTCCCCGAAATATACCCCTACGTCAACATTGTAAAATGTGTCTTCAACCCCGAACTCTTTTGCGGTTCTGTAAAGAAGGTTGTCTGCATTTGTCTTCACAGGGTTTTTTACCTTTCCAAGCATTCTTGAAGCAACGCTGTAAAAAGGCATCAACTCCCTTTCCCAGTCAATGTGTTGAGGGATGTCCGGCGATTGAAAGAAATTCTTTTTAGGCACAAGCAAAGTGTTTGCGTAAACAAGGGAGCCGCCCCCTACGCCTGTTCCCCCTAAAATTGAAACATGCTTGAAAAAG
>JALWHA010000186.1:0-338 GCA_027038695.1 Acidobacteriota bacterium | reverse complement strand
GGTTGTTGTTTGTCTTTGGAAAACCTTTGTCCTCATATCTCTTCCCCTCTTCAAGAACTAAAACCGAATACCCCTTTTCGGTTAGCCTTAAAGCGGATACGCTTCCCCCAAAGCCAGAGCCTATTACCACAAAGTCGTAAACCATAATTTCCTCTTTCTTTTTTTAAATTATAGCAAAAAAACCTTAACTCTACTTTTAATAAACATAAAAGTTTTTGTTGTATTCTCATTTTGTTATCATATTTTATTGAGGAGAAGGTTTTTATTGTTCAGGTGTTGATTTATAATTATTACATCAATGACAGGAGTTTGAGATGGAGAGAAACGGTTATTTCCTT
>JALWHA010000185.1 GCA_027038695.1 Acidobacteriota bacterium | reverse complement strand
TTGGAAAAGCAGTTTTATATATCAAAAAAATAAATGTTGTAGTTTTAACTTCCCTGGCAACAATATGTTAGTTAAACTTAAAAATAATCAAATGTATATAAAAATTATCAAAAAGAAAAAGAGAGAAGTAGATGGGTTAATAGTAGATTTGATTATAGACCTCTGGCATGAAGGGATAAAAATTTGGGATGAGGAATATGATTTTGATTTTTCCAAATTTAGAAGATCAAATGAAGATCTTTTTTTATTCAATGTAAACTAATTCATTTTCATTTTTCTATTGACACCTTGCGGTTTGTTGTTATACTTTTACAGGAAAATTTTAAGAAGGAGAGGTATGTTTGATCAACTTACCGATAAGTTAAACAATGCGTTTAGAAAAATAAAAGGCGTAGCCAGAATTACGGAAAGAAACATAGAAGAGCCTTTGCGCGAGATCAGGATGGCTCTCCTTGAGGCTGACGTCAATTATAAGATTGTTAAGCAGTTTACAGAAAGCGTTAAAAATAAAGCGCTGGGTACGGATGTTTCAAAGGCTTTAAACCCGGGACAGCAGTTTATTAAGATTGTTCACGACGAACTTGTAAATGTTTTGGGGAAAGATGCTGAGGACTTAAAGTTAGAGCCTACAAAAACCAATATTATTATGATGGTTGGTTTGCAGGGTTCAGGTAAAACAACCTCATCGGGGAAACTTGCCGCTTTTTTGAAAAAGAAAGGGTTTTTCCCTTTGCTTGTTCCTGCAGATGTTTACAGGCCTGCTGCTATTGAGCAGTTAAAGGTTGTGGGAAAGGCCGTTAATATCCCTGTTTTTGACATAGGGGAGGACAGAAATCCCGTGTCAATCGCAAAGAAGGCTGTTAAAGAGGCAAAAAACAAAGGCTTCAACGTGGTAATTATAGATACTGCAGGAAGGCTTCACATTGACGAAGAGTTGATGAAGGAACTCAAAGATATAGAAAAAGAGGTTAACCCTGACGAAATTCTTTTTACCGTTGACTCAATGACGGGACAGGACGCTGTAAAATCGGCAGCCGCCTTCAATAAAGAGTTGCCTCTAACGGGAGTTGTACTTACAAAACTTGACGGCGACGCAAGGGGTGGTGCCGCATTGTCCGTAAAGTTTGTAACAGGCAAGCCTATTAAATTTGTCGGTATAGGAGAGAAGTACACAGACTTTGAAAAGTTTTACCCTGATAGAATGGCATCAAGGATACTTGGCATGGGCGATGTTATGTCGCTTATTGAAAAGGCTGAAGAGGTAGTTGATAAAAAGCAGGCGGAAGCGTTACAGAAAAAGATAAAAAAAGACCAGTTTACACTTGAAGATTTCAGAGACCAGTTGCTTCAGTTGACAAAAATGGGTTCTATGGAGAAGATATTGGGGATGATACCGGGAATGTCGCAGGTTAAAAATGCGTCTAAAATGATGGATGATAAAAAGATAGCGCATCTTGTAGCTATAATAAATTCAATGACTCCTCAGGAGAGGAGAAACCATCAGATTATTAACGGAAAGAGAAGAAAGAGGATAGCGAGGGGAAGCGGAAGGCCTGTTCAGGAGGTTAACCAGTTGTTAAAACAGTTTGTTCAGATGAGAAAGATGATGAAACAGTTGTCAAACCCGTCCTTTCTTGGTAAAATGAAAAACCTGAAGAAATTAAGGAATATGGATTTTCCTTTTTAATAAATGGAGGTGGAAGCTCATGATTTCTATTAGATTGAAGAGAATGGGAAAGAAGAAGAAGCCGTTCTACAGAATTGTTGTTTCCGAGGACGATTACAGACCGACAGGAAGGTTTGTTGAGGAGATCGGCTATTACAATCCTATGACTGACCCTGCTGATGTCAAAATTGATGTTGATAAGGCGAGAAGGTGGCTTAAAGAAGGCGCTAAGGTTTCCCATACCGTTCAGACATTGTTTAAAAAACACAACGTGTATTAATTTTGCCTTAGGTAAGGTGCCCTGTAAAAGTTAAGGAGGAAGGATATGAAAGATTTGTTGTTAGCTATAGCTAAGGCTTTAGTGGATCATCCCGATAGTGTTGAGGTAAACGAGGTTGAGGGAGCGCAGACAACTGTGCTTGAACTTAAAGTGGCTCCTGAGGATTTAGGTAAAGTAATCGGAAAGCAGGGAAGAACTGCCAGGGCAATCAGGACAATTTTGAACGCAGCGGGGATGAAACTTAAAAAGAGATTTGTCCTTGAAATTCTGGAGTGATTTGATTTAGGTAAATGAAGGTTGAATACCTTACCATAGGCAAGATTGCAAAACCGCAGGGAAATAAAGGGGAAGTCATAGTTAATATTGAAACAGACTTCCCCTCTCGTTTTTTTGAATCTGAATTTCTACTTGTAAAAACCGAAGAAGAAACTATAAAACTAAAGGTTTTAAACGCAAGGAATCATAAAGGCAGGGTTGTGCTTAAATTTGAAGGTTATAACTCTATAAACGATGCGGAGACCTTGAGGGGGGCGGAAATAATCATTCCCGAAAGCGAAAAAACGGAAGAAGAAGATTTCTTTTACTACCATGAACTTGAAGGGATTAATGTTGAAACACTTGAAGGCGAAAAACTCGGTACGGTTCAATCAATACTTGTTATTGATGGAAACCACGATGTTTTAGAGGTTAAAAACGAGAAAGGGCAGGATATTTTAATCCCTTTCATAAAAGAGATATGCGTTGACGTTGATGTTGAAAATAATGTAATCAAGGTTGATATGCCGGAAGGTTTAAAAGAGGCAAATTTTTTTAAAGGCAAAGAGAAACAGAAAAGAGCAAAGAGAAGGGTATTCAGAAAGCCTTCCGAAAAATAGCAATGGAAAATATTGAAAAAATCCCCATGGTAAAATTCAAGGTAATAACCATTTTCCCTGATTTTTTTAACCCTATGCTTGAATACGGGGTATTTTCAAGGGCTTACAAAAAAGGGCTGATAGGCTTTGAAACAATAGATTTAAGGGACTTTACCAACGACAATTACAAATCGGTTGACGACGAGCCTTACGGCGGCGGAAGCGGCATGGTTTTTAAGCCTGTCCCTTTAGGCAAGGCGATAAAGAAGGCTAAAAGCAAAAAAGAAACAAAGGTTGTTTACCTTACCCCTTCAGGAAGGGTTTTTAATTCAGATATTGCAAGGGAATTGGCAAAGGAAGAGGAACTTGTTTTTATATGCGGAAGGTATGAGGGGATAGACCAGAGGATAGTGGATTTATATGTTGATTACGAGGTATCAATAGGAGACTATGTTATTTCGGGAGGCGAGCCTGCGGCAATGGTTGTAATTGAC
>JALWHA010000184.1 GCA_027038695.1 Acidobacteriota bacterium | reverse complement strand
ACATAGAGTTTCACTATTATTCGGTTTACATTGTGGCACAAAAGACAGGCTTTAATGAAAAAGACTGCTTTATCCTTGCTCACTCTTCCCAATACACAGACGACAACACCGAAATATGCCGTGTAAAAATAGGGAAAGAAGAATACAAAAATTACATTAGCCAAACTATGGATATTTTAAAACCGAAAAAAGAATTGATGAGAATTTACCCTTGCTTTCACTTTTTCCCCGGGGATTATGAAAACAACCTGGCAATGAGAAAAGACGGCAAACTTCATTTGCTTAACACAACCGCAAACAGCAACAATGTGAAGGCGTTACTTAACGAAGCAATTAAAACAAAAAATTTATACAGAATAGGGATAGCGTTGCACACATACGCAGATTCTTTCGCACATCAAAACTTTGTGGGCTATTACGACTGCTTTAACGGAATGAAGGGGGTTATTGAAAAACTATTGCCGAATATAGGCCATGCAGACGCAAAGACAGACCCTGACATTCCCGGCAAAGTATGGAAAGACAAGAGGCTTGTATCAAAAAACTCTATAATTCACAACACGGAGAGGTTTTTGCAGGCGGCTGAAAAGATATTCAATTACCTCTGGGATTTGAACAATGAAAGCGAAATGAGCGGTTTAAAAGAAAAAATGAAAAACGAGACACTTAATACTTTAAAAAAATGTTATTACAAGGAGTTTAAAAAAGGGGATTATTACAGAAGAAAGAGAATGAAACTTTACTTTAAATACGGCAATATGGTTAAATACGACAAAAGCAAATGGCTGAGCGAGGCTGTTCAAACAGAGCCATTCATTCCCGAAATCCCCGCCTCAATCCCTGAAAAACACTTTGCCTGTGAAAATAGAGAAAACTTTTTCAATTCAGACTGGTATAATTTTCAACAAGCGGTAAAACAGCACCAACAAACAGCACTTGAGATTTTAGAGCCTCTGCTTTCAAAAATTGAGTTGGAACTTTTTTAGCCTTTTAAATTTCCTCAAAAACAATATAATTTTATGGAAAGGGAGGAGGAATGGAAGGAATAAGAGAGATTATTGCTTTAGCACTAAAAGAAGATATAGGGCACGGGGACATAACCTCAGAGAGCATATTTGAACAAAGCCACACTTCAAACGCGGTTATTAAAGCAAAACAGGATTGTATTATATGCGGCGAGGTTGTGGCAAATGAGATAAAAGAGTTTTTCAAAGATGTTGAGATTACAATCTTCCAAAAAGACGGAGAGTTTGTAAAAAAGGGGGATATTGTTTACTCACTTCAGGGAAATACAATTGAGTTATTAAAACTTGAAAGGACACTGCTTAACTTTGTACAAAGGCTGTCAGGCATTGCAACTATTACAAACAAGTTTGTCAAAGAGTTAGATGGAACAAGTATAAAACTCCTTGATACAAGAAAAACCACCCCCGGAATGAGAATGCTTGAAAAGTATGCTGTTAAAACCGGAGGGGGGCATAACCACAGGTTCGGGCTTTACGACGGTGTTTTAATAAAGGAAAACCATATTAAAGCGGCGGGAAGCATTGAAAAAGCGGTTGAATTATGCAGGAAGAACATACCCCATTTGATCAAGATAGAGGTTGAGGTTGAGAATTTAAGGGAATTGCAACAGGCTTTAAACGCAAAGGCAGACGGTGTTTTGCTTGACAATATGACTCTTGAAGAGATAGAAGAAGCCTGCAAATTCAAAGAGAATTACAACTTCTTTATTGAGGTTTCAGGGGGGATTACCCTTGAAAAATTAAAGGAATTAAGAAACCTGAACATAGATTACATCTCTTCAGGGTATATAACCCACTCCGCAGGCATTATTGATTTAACAATGCTGTTTAGATAAAAACAAATTTTCCCCAAAACTTTATTTATTTTTTCTTTGGTGTAAAATGGCGGTGTATTTTTACTTCTGGAGGAGGATATGAAAAACAAAATAATAAAGAGAATCAAGGTTAAAATCCTGGAAAACCCGGGATTTTTAGGGAAATTTGCCACAATGGTAGGGGAATTCGGTGCCCTTTTCGGCGAGATTAAAACAGTGCACATAGGCAGAAACTTCAAAATAAGGGAGATGGATGTCTATATAAAAGATGAAGAGACATTTGACGAACTTGCAGACACAATAAGGAAGATGGACGGGGTTGACTTAATTGAGGTCAAGGATGTTGTTAAAGAGTACCACATAAACGGTAAAATCAAGGTTTGCTCAAATGTGGAAATTGAATCAATGGACGATTTATCCATTGTCTATACCCCCGGTGTTGCACAGGTTTGCAAACTTATTGAGGAAAACCCCGATTACGCATACAAATTTACAAGTATAAACAACAATGTTGCAATAGCAACAAACGGAACGGCTATTTTGGGATTGGGAGACATAGGCGCTGTTGCGGGAATGCCTGTTATGGAAGGAAAATCGGTTTTGTTCAGGGAATTGGCAGGCATTAACGGAATCCCTATTTTAATTGACAGCAAAGACCCAAAAGTTATTATACAGACATTAAAGGCTATTGCCCCTACATTCGGCGCAATAAAGTTGGAAGACATAAAAGCCCCGGAATGCTTTGAGATTGAAGACACCCTTGACAGGGAGTTGGACATCCCTGTTGTTCACGACGACCAGCACGGCACTGCTGTTGTGGTTTTGTCGGCACTTTTGAACATAGCACAGTACACCTACATCAACCTTAAAAGGGTTTCAATAGGCTTAATAGGGTTAGGTGCAGCGGGAATGGGGATAGCAAAACTTCTAAAGGCTTTCGGCGTTCAGGAGATTTATGGGGCTGACATAAACGAAAACGCATTAAAGATGTTTAAAAAATTAGGGGGAAAGCCGGCTGATTTAAACAAGGTTATGGAAAAATCAAAAATAGTAATAGCAACAACCGGGGTACCCGGTTTAATTAAAAAAGAAATGGTTAAACCGAAACAGGTAATTCTGGCACTCTCAAACCCCGACCCGGAAATCAACCCCGAAACAGCCCTTGAAGCTGGCGCTCTTTATGCGGCAGACGGTAAGGCAATAAACAATGCTCTTGGATTTCCCGGCCTTTTCAGGGGTGCTTTAAACGCAAGGGCAAAGACAATAAACAATGCAATGAAGATAGCGGCTGCAAAAACAATAGCAAAGTTCACCATGGACGGGGATCTGGTGCCTAACATTTTAGACAAAAGGGTGCACAACGCTGTGGCAAAGGCTGTTGAAGAGGTTGCCTTAAAAACAGGTGTGGTAAAATACTTATCTATAGTTGAACAGGAGATTGAAGAAGAACTTTAAAAGTAAGAGGAG
>JALWHA010000183.1 GCA_027038695.1 Acidobacteriota bacterium | reverse complement strand
AGATATAGCCTTCTCTATGCTGAAACGCCAGATTTCCTTTAACTCTTCAATATCTCCCGAGATAACCTCTTTGCCGTCAACCTTTATCACTCCCTTTTTCCCGCCTGTTTTTCCTAAAAACTCAACAGGCAACGAAAGTTTTTCCGCAAGTTTTTTAATTTCTTCAACATTTTTATCTTCAACCCCGACAATTACGACATTCTGGCTTTCCCCGAAAAGAAGGAAGTCTTTTCTTATTCCGTTTGACTTTATGTCAACATGAAAGCCTATTCCGTTTTTAAATGCGGTTTCAAAAAGGGATACGGCAATTCCCCCTTCTGAAACATCGTTTGCATTTGAAAGAAGTTTGTTTTTTGCACAATCCTGCAAGAATTCAATCAACTCTTTTGTTTCCTCTATGTTTATTTCAGGGCATTTCCCTGTAATCTTGCCAATTTTAGCCTTCAAATACTCGCTTCCGCCAACTTCTCCAGTAAGTTTGCCAATTAAAAAAATGTTTAACCCCTCTTTTTCAAAGTGGGATTGAACCCTGTTGTCAATATCTTCAAGCAATCCAACCATTCCAACCGTCGGTGTGGGGAATATGCCAACCCCTTTTGTTTCATTATAAAAACTTACATTTCCTGAAACAACGGGGGTATTTAAAATCTTACAAGCCTTGCTCATCCCCTCTATTGACTTTACAAATTGATACATTATGTCAGGCTTTTCAGGGTTTCCGAAGTTTAAGCAGTCAGTTATAGCGAGAGGCTTTGCCCCTGTGCAGGCAATATTCCTTGCAGCCTCGCAAACGGCAATAGCACCGCCCTTTTCAGGCTCAAGGTAAACATACCTTGAATTGCAATCGGTTGAAATTGCAACCCCTTTTCTTGTTCCTTTAATCCTGATTAAAGCGGCTGCGCTTCCCGGTTTAAAAACCGTATTTGTCTGAACCTGATGGTCGTAAATTGTGTAAACCCACTCTTTAGAGGCTATTGTGTGGAAAGATAGAAGTTTTTTCAACTCTTTGTTTAAGTTTTCAGGCTCTTCAATAGAGTTAACATCAAAAGAGTGCAACTCGTCAAGGTAAGAAGGCCTCTCATACGGCCTTTTGTAAACAGGGCACTCGTCCACAACAGCATGAACAGGTAATTCCGCACAGAGTTTGTCTTCAAGGTCGAAAAGCCTGACAAAGCCTGTGTCCGTTACCTTTCCTACAACCTCGCAGTCCAATCCCCACTTTTTAAATATCTCAAAAACCTTGTCTTCCATCCCCTTTTTTGCAACAAGAAGCATTCTCTCCTGAGACTCAGAAAGCATTATCTCGTAAGGTGTCATCCCCTCTTCCCTTAAAGGCACCTTTGAAAGGTATAAATCAATACCGCTTCCAGACCTTGATGCCATTTCAAATGAGGAAGATGTTAACCCTGCGGCACCCATATCCTGAATTCCCACAAGGCAGTCTGTCTGAAAGAGTTCAAGGCATGCTTCAAGCAGCAACTTCTCGGTAAAGGGGTCTCCAACCTGAACAGTCGGCCTCTTTTCCTCGCTCTTTTCATCAAACTCCTCGCTTGCCATTGTTGCCCCGTGAATGCCGTCTCTTCCTGTTTTAGAGCCGACATAGATTACCGGGTTTCCTATCCCTTCGGCCTTTCCGTAAAATATTCTGTCTTTCTCAGCAAGCCCTAAAGTAAAGGCGTTTACAAGTATATTTCCGCTATAGCAGTCGTCAAAATAAATCTCCCCCCCAATTGTGGGAACTCCCATACAGTTTCCGTATCCTGCAATTCCTTCCACAACCCCTGTAAACAAATGCTTCATTTTATCGCTGTTCAACTCTCCAAACCTTAAAGAGTTCATATTGGCAACAGGCCTTGCCCCCATTGTAAAAACATCCCTTAAAATGCCACCCACTCCAGTTGCGGCACCCTGATAAGGCTCAATGTAAGACGGGTGGTTGTGGCTTTCCATTTTAAAAACAACCGCAAGGTTGTCCCCTATGTCAACAACCCCTGCGTTTTCTCCGGGGCCTTGAATAACCTGCTCCCCCTCTGTGGGAAAATTTTTAAGGTATGCCTTTGAACTTTTGTAAGAGCAATGCTCAGACCACATTACGGAGAAAATACCCAATTCAACTAAATTTGGCTCCCTTCCCAAAAACTCTTTAATTTTCAAATACTCTTCTTCGGTTAAATTATGCTGTTCAAGTAATTCTTTACTAACCATTACCTTCCCTTCTCAATTTATTTTTCTATTTTAAAGGTGAAAACCCTTTTATAATCCCCCCCAAAGCAAACCTTTAACAACCCTGAAGGCATATAAACCGCACTCCATTGAGTTGTCAGCCTCTGCCCCCACTTTGTTATAAAAGCCTTGTCTTTTATTTGAGCGACAGATTTTAGCAAATCCATCATTCCGTTAAAGTTTACAGTCTGGTTTTCAGAGAAAAATTCATTTATTGTTTTGTATCTCCAGCACAGAGAGTTTAAGTCAGCGCCTTCCTTTTTGTCGTAAAATGTGAAGTTTGTTGCGTATATGGGGACTTTGTGCTCAATCACCTTAACCCCCTGAGAGGTAAACTCAACAATAGCACCGTCTCCTTTTGCGTCTCCAATCAAAAAGTGAACATGAGGCCCAGGGAAAAAGTCAATATTGTAAGAGTTTACAATCTTCAAAGCATCTTTTACCGTCGCCGCTTTGTCTAAAATCTTCCTGACCATTAAAACAGCCGAAATTGTCTCTTTTTTCGGGTCTTGAGGCACCTTCTCCTGCTTAACAAGGGCTATTGAGATAAACAGGCCTTTCTCATTCATTCCGTCAAAGGGTGAAATGTAAGCACCTGCTGCATTAATTTTATCCATTAGCCCGCAATCCCCTTTAACGCTTAAATAAGCCCCGTCTGTCAAAGATATTGAGGCATACCTTTCCCCTTCAATAGCGTGTGTAAAAACAACAATGGGAACAGCCTTATACCAGTCAAAATTCCTTCCGTAAATAGTGCCTGTGGTTGATTTAGCCGTAATTAAAGAGCAGTAAATATCGTTTCTTCTCTTTGTTGCATCTGGATAAAAGACTTTTATAGTCCTTTTTAACTCTTTTGCGTTTTTTGGCAAAACAGGGTTTGTGCCGTAAAAATCAAGCGTTAAAACAGGGTAATCCGATACCTTTTCCAGGCTCATCATTGTTGCGACTGGGTACTTAATTCCTAAAAAAACAAGAAAAATGACGGCTATTATAACCGCTTTGTAAAAATTTTTCATCTCAATACCCCCAAACATAACAGTAAAATTCTATTTGAAAAAAATAAAAAATCCACCTAAAAATCAATTAAAA
>JALWHA010000182.1 GCA_027038695.1 Acidobacteriota bacterium | reverse complement strand
CATTTATACGAGGCTGAAATTAAGGAAAGATGTTAGAATAGACGGTATGGATGTTAACGAAATATTTAAACTTTACACAGGGGTTTTTAATGAAAAGAATTAAATTTATATCTCTATTTTTACTTTTTTTAACCCTTGTCTCCTGCGGCGGGGGAAGTGCAAAGGTTTCAGGTGACTTTAACCCTGAAAATTACCCGTTTTTAGGAAACGGAAAGTATAAAGGAGAGTACTTTCCCACTCAATCTTTCAGGGAATGTACACCGGAAGAAGCGGGAATGGACTCAAAAGGATTGGTTAAGGTTTATAACTATGCCGCAAACCCTCATATTAAAACCGAAGGCTTAATTGTAATCAAGGACAATTACATTGTTTTGGAGGCTTACCTTAACGGTTTTTCCCCTGATGCTTTGCACGAAAGTTACTCTGTGGCAAAGAGTTTTACATCCTGCCTTGTAGGAATTGCCATTGATAAAGGCTACATTTCAAGCGAAAACGAGTTTGTTTACAATTACTATCCCCAATGGAATGAGTTAGAAGACAATGATTTGAGAAAAAAAATTACAATTAAAAACCTTTTAACAATGACAAGCGGGTTGAAGTGGAATGAAGAGGATTATTATAACGATACCTCCCAAAACGACGCCTTTATTATGTATGAGAATGCGGATGATTACCTTGAGTATATATTGAATAAGCCGTGTGTTTATCAACCGGGGACACACTTTAACTACTCAAGCGGGGATTCAATGCTTCTAAGCGGTGTGCTAAAAGAAGTGGTTAACGAAGATGTTGAAAAATTTGCCGTTGACAATCTCTTTAACAAAATCGGTATAAAAAAACATTATTGGAGCAGGGATGGGGCGGGAAACCTTATTACCGCATGGGGATTAGGTTTGACATTAAGGGATTATGCAAGGTTCGGCATACTTTATTTAAATAAAGGCAAATGGGACGGCGAGCAGATTGTGAGTAAAAAATGGGTGGAAAAGTCAGTATCCCCCGCATACCCCGATATAAACTATTACGGCTATTCATTCTGGTTAATCCCTGTTTTTCCGAATTATCAAAATTATAATCTGCCGAAAGACATTTACCTTGCATGGGGCATACACACCCAGCAGATATTCGTTATCCCCGATTACAACATTGTGGTTGTAAGGTTAGGGAATGACAATGACCCTGCACACGACGAATGGGTTGAGACAAAATTTTTAAAATTAGTAATTGATTGTGTAAAGGAGAGGTGATGCATCGTAAAAAAATCAAACCTCCAAGAAAAAATATGTTTAGTTGTTTTGTTGAAAAAGAGAGGTTTTTAGGCCAACCTACAAAAGACCTGGCGGATTTTGTCGCCTGTAAAAAAGGAAACATTAGAAAAGAACTTATACTTTCCCTTGCAAGCCTTGTTGAAACTGTTGACCACATCAGGGATTTTGACTGCTTTCGCTCCTCGGGGAAATTAGACGAATTTTTGAGAATGCTTGATTTGCCGAAAGGGGAATTGATTACCTTAAAATTCTTGATCCTCGCTTTTTTTGAAAAGCACAGCGAGAACTCAAGCGGTTACGAGATCCCTCAAGACGATGTTATCTCTTTAAGAAAGGGAAGGCTTTTTGAAGAGATCTTATACAGAATCGGCCCGGTTAAAAAGGGAGAGGTTGATTTGCTTTCAATGCACTGTCAGCCTATGCTGAACAGGGAGATACTTGAAATAAAATGCGGGAAAGAAGAGATTACCGGGAAAAACCTTGATGTTGTTTTCTGGGGAAAAGATTACATTGAGGGGTACGAATGCAAATCCTGTGTAAACTACTTTATTGATTTAGGCAAATCCCGTACAGAAAAGGGGAAAAAGGTAAGGGAAAAAATCAGGTACTTAAATCAACTTGCAAAAACATTGAAGCGGTATTTCAAAGAAGTGCACATTGTGCTTGCTTCCTTTTCCCCTGAAGAAGACGTTGCGAAACAGATTCCTCTTTTAAGAAAATGGGTATCAGAATGCGAGGGGGATCCAACTTTGTACTTTAAGGTATTGGGCATTGAAAGATTGCTTGATTTTATTGATAGAAAATCATTTTAGGGGTTTTACATGGAAAAGAAGGACAATCTCTTTAAACTTTCTGTTGCCGCCTTGGGGGTAGTATTCGGGGATATCGGTACCTCCCCCCTTTATGCAATTAAAGAGTGCTTTTATGGAGAGTATGGGATAAAGGTAAGCCCGGAAAATATATTCGGGGTGCTTTCCCTTATCTTTTGGGCATTGACGGTAGTGGTTAGCATAAAGTACCTTATTTTTGTTATGGAAGCGCATAACAACGGGGAAGGCGGCATTATGGCTTTAACCTCTTTAGTTAACCCGAAAAATCCCAAAAGAGCTGGAAGCAAGAGGTTGATTTTAATAACAATAGGGATATTTGCCGCATCTCTGCTTTACGGTGACGGAATGATAACCCCCGCAATCTCGGTAATGAGTGCAATAGAGGGGTTAGAGGTTTTGACGGATAAATTTACCCCTTTTGTAATCCCCGTGACAATAGTAATCCTTACCGTTTTGTTCCTCTTTCAAAGCAAGGGAACCGCAAAGGTAGGCAAGCTTTTCGGGCCTATAATCTTTGTCTGGTTTTTGGTACTTGCAATTTCCGGCGGTTATCATGTTATGGATAATTTGAGCATATTTAAGGCGTTAAATCCCCTGTATGCCGTTAACTTCTTTTTCACAAATAAAATTCACGCATTTATGGTATTGGGATCTGTTTTCCTGGTTGTGACCGGTGCGGAGGCAATGTATGCCGATATGGGGCATTTCGGGAAAAACCCTATAAGGCTCACCTGGTTCTTTGTTGTTTTTCCCTCTTTGCTATTAAACTATTTCGGACAGGGGGCTATGCTTTTAAACAACCCTTCTTTAATAAAAAACCCGTTTTTCTCAATGATGCCTTCTTATCTTTTAATTCCCGCTGTTGTTTTGGCGACAATGGCGACAATAATAGCGTCTCAGGCGGTGATAACAGGCTCTTTCTCTTTAACAATGCAGGCGGTTGAGATGGGTTATCTGCCGAGGTTAAAGATAATTCACACTTCTGCGTTAAAAGAGGGACAGATCTATGTCCCTATAATCAACTGGATTTTAATGATTGCCACTATAGGGCTTGTAATAGGCTTCAAGTCTTCAACAAAGCTTGCGGGGGCTTACGGAGTTGCGGTTACTTCTACAATGCTTGTAACTACAATGCTTTTTGCGGTTGTGGCAATTGAAAAGTTTAAGTGGAGTAAAACAAAGGTATGGCTAATATGCGGTGTTTTTGCCGTGGTTGACTTGATGTTTTTCTTTGCAAATGTCGGGAAAATTACCCATGGAGCATGGTTCCCTCTTTTGATTGGAGCAATATTCTTTATAATCCTTGTTACCTGGAAAAAGGGCAGGGAGATTCTATACGAGAGGTACAGGAGAAGCGTGGTAAAACTTGACGATTTTAAGGAATCCGAAGTCTTTAAAGATGCGGTAAAGGTGAGGGGAAACGCATTCTTTTTTGCGGGCACCGCCGATGTGGTTCCGAGAGCGCTTTTGCATAATGTTGAACATAATAAAGTTGTTCATTCTCAAGTTATATTCCTTCATTTTATAACCGAAAGCCTCCCGAGGGTTCCAAATAAAGACAAGATTGAGATAAGGGATTTAGGATCAGGCTTTAAGTATGTCGTTGCAAGGTACGGTTTTATGGAAGATAAGAACTTTGAGAACGTGGTATCTCTCATTAAGCAAAACGGCATTGACATAAACGAGGAAGACATAAGCGTATTTTTGGGAAGGCAGAAGATAATAGTGGGAGACCAAAAAGGAATGGCTAAGTGGAGAAAGAAACTTTACATAAGAATAGCCAATATGGCGGTGGATTCAATAGAATATTTTGCAATTCCGTACGAAATAGCCATTGAAATAGGGGTTCCTCTTGAATTGTGAAAAAATAGGGCGAATAAATAAAAAATCTGTTATTATTTTGTAAACAAAACCGGGAGCGGATTAATGTTTTTGGAAGAAACTATTGACGCAGGCAGGCTTGTTCTCACCTTTGCAGATGCTCTTGATCTTGCCGAACCTGTTTTGAGAAAGCATCACCAAAGGGTTGCGTATATTGTTTTGAGAATGTGCAATACCGGTAAATTTACCTCTGAAAATGTGAGGACATTTTATACCGCGGCGCTTTTTCATGATATAGGCGCTTTTAGTTTAAAGGAAAAAAAGGCATTAAAAACTTTTGAATTTCTTGATGTAAACAGGCATGCCGAGATAGGCTATTTGTTGTTAAAAGACATGTTTTGGCTTACAAAAGAATCTTCAATAATCAGGTATCACCACAGGACATGGGAAGAGTGGAAAAAGAGTAAACGCAAATTAACTGAAGATGTGGTGTTAGGCTCCCAATTGATAAACCTTGCTGATTATGTTGACAGGTTATTAAATATTAATCAATGCGTATTGCACCAATCTTCTAAAATAATTGATGAGATTATTTCGCTTTCGGGAAATTATTTTCACAAGTATGTTGTAGACTTGTTCATGGAAGATGCAACAAAAGAAGAATTCTGGCTAAACCTTGTTGCCGGTGATTTAACCGAGTTTTTATTTGCGGAAAACCCTTTAAAAGATGTAAATATAAATTTTAATTTGCTTGTTGCCCTTTCTGAACTTTTCAGAAATGTAATTGACTTTCGCTCAAGGTTTACGGCAACCCATTCTGTTGGGGTTTCTGTTGCCGCTTCTATAATCGGGGAGATTTTAGGGTTTTCTAAAAGGGAAGTGGCAATGCTTGAAGTTGCCGGAAACTTACACGATATAGGCAAACTGGTAATTCCCGATTTTATCCTTGAAAAACCTTCAAAACTTGAGGAAAAAGAATATAGGTTAATGATAAAACATGTTTTTTATACGTATTACATACTTCGTTCCGTAAAAGGGCTTGAACTGATAACAAGATGGGCGTCTTTTCACCATGAAAGATTGGACGGTTCAGGTTATCCTTTTCATTTAAACGGAGATGAAATAGACATAGGTGCACGCATCTTAATGGTAGCTGATTTGTTTACCGCTTTAGCTGAGAAAAGGCCATATAGAGATGGTATGAAAGCAAATGAGGTAGTTTCTTTTTTGCAACAAATGGCAGATAAGGGGAAAATAGATGCTAATATTGTTGCAATAGTTATAAATCATTACCGAGAGATTTATACAAAAGTGTCTGAATCTCAAAAAAGAGCGTTAAAAAACTATGACCTTAAATTTGCTTCTAAAGACTTTTAGTTTTTTATACTGTAATCCGTATGTAGTCCTGATCTCGCCTGTTTCATATTTGGTATGTCCGCATTTGGGGCAGATATAATTTACTATCATAATCTCTCCCCATACTACGTATTTGGGTGTTTTATGTTTACGAAAAAGGCAAAATTGTATTTGCTATTTGTGGTAGTTTTTTTACCTGTATTACAATTAAATAAGTTTGAGGGAGGCTGTTTAATGGTGTTTGTAGAATATGTAAATTTAAACCCAGTTCCGGAAAAGCACATGGTTATCCTGATTGAGAAATTTGCCATACGTGCACAATATTCTTATACTATAACTTTATTAACAGATTATTAATGGATTAAAAATGATATAGAAGAGAGGTTTTTAAAGATGAAGGCGCTGCTTTTTCCGACAAATAATAAGAATGTTATTGCAGGTGTAAGTTTTAAAACAGATGGAGAAAAAGTTTCACTGGCAGAAGAGTATTCAAATTTTTTAGGGTTTAAAGGCTTTGCCTATCTTAAACAAATTCATTCTGGAAAGGTTATTGAGGTTAATGGTGAGGTAAAGGGTGTTGAGGGAGACGCATTATTTACTTTTCAAAAAGACATTTTTCTCTGTGTTTTTACAGCAGACTGCGTGCCTGTCTATGTCTTTGGGGATAATTTTGTTGGTATTATTCACGCAGGCTGGAGAGGGTTTGTTAACGGAATTTTTGAAAATTTTTTTAGGGACATTAAAGAGAAAGGGGTAAACCCTGAAAAATTAAGGGCAATTGTAGGGGTTTCAATTTGCGGAAACTGTTATGAAGTTGGAAAAGATGTAGCGGAAAACTTTCCAGACAAGTTTTTAAGGGGGGAAAATGGTAAATTCCTTCTTGATTTAAAGTCTTATGCCTATGAAAAACTTGTGCTTAATGGGATTGACAGAAAAAGTATTGAAATGTCAAAATACTGCACAAAACACCATTCTTATTTTCACTCGTACAGGAGAAATAAAACGGATTTCAGAAATATAAATTTTATAGGGATTAGAGGGGGAGAATAACCCCCCCTGTTATTTTTCGATTGCAAGTTTGAAAACCTCGTCAACAGACTTTACATAATGAATATTCAATCCTTCAAGGTATTGAGGTTCTATCTCTTCAATCTCGTTCTGGTTTTCTTTTGGTGCAATTATCTCGGTAATGCCAGCCCTCTTTGCCGCAAGTATCTTTTCTTTTAATCCCCCTACCGCAAGCACATCACCCCTTAATGTTATCTCTCCCGTCATAGCAACACTTGCTTTAACAGGCTTTTCTGTTAATGCTGATAAAAGGGATGTAGCAAGGGTGATGCCTGCTGAAGGCCCGTCTTTGGGGATTGCACCTGCCGGAACATGTATGTGAATATCCTTTTTATCGAATGGAAATTCTGTGAGTTTGTGCTTCTTCTCATTAGCCCTTAAATAACTTAAAGCAGCCTGTGCAGATTCTTTCATTACATCCCCTAACTGTCCCGTTAGTATTAACCTTCCGCTTCCCCTCATAACAGATGTCTCTATAAAAAGTATATCGCCGCCGAATGGTGTCCACGCAAGACCTGTCGCAACCCCTATTCTGTTTTCCTTTAACCTTCTGTCTTCAAGCACTTTTTCTACCCCTAAATACTTGCGCACGTCTTTTGCTTTAACGGTGTATTTAACTTCAGGGTTCTCAAACTCATTATTTTCAACCATTTTGAATATAATTTTTCTTATAAGTTTGTTTATCAGCCGTTCAAGGTTTCTAACCCCCGCTTCCCTTGTATATCCTTCAACAATTTTCTTTATGGCCCCCGATGTGATTTTTATCTTGCCTTTCGGAACGCCGTTTTCCTTCATCTGTTTTGGGATTAAATGCCTTTTTGCAATCTCAACCTTTTCCTCAAGAGTGTAACCGGGTATTTGAATCACTTCCATTCTGTCTAAAAATGCAGGCTGAATGGTGTCAAGCTGGTTTGCGGTTGTGATAAACATTACCCCCGACAAATCAAAAGGCACTCCTAAATAATGATCTCTGAATGAGTTATTTTGCTCGGGGTCTAAAGCCTCAAGCAATGCGTTTGAAGGGTCTCCCCTGAAATCGGCACCTATTTTGTCAACCTCGTCAAGCATAAAAACAGGGTTCATGGTTCCTGCCTGTTTTATTCCCTGAATAATCCTTCCCGGCATCGCACCTACGTAAGTTCTTCTATGCCCTCTTATTTCTGCCTCGTCTTTTACCCCCCCTATGGACATTCTTATAAACTCTCTGTTTAAGGCATTTGCTATTGAATGGCCTAACGATGTTTTTCCTACTCCGGGAGGTCCTACAAAGCAAAGGATAGGGCCTTTCATATCCTTTTTTATCTTTCTTACCGCAAGGTATTCAAGAATCCTCTCTTTTACCTCTTTTAACCCGTAATGCTCTTTATCAAGAATGTTCTTTGCCTTAATTATTTCCAAATTGTCTTCGGTATATTCTCCCCAGGGCAGGTCAAAAAGCCAGTCAAGGTAAGTTCTGACAACGCTTGCCTCAGCCGAATCCCCGTGCATTCTCGCAAGTCTTTTTATCTGTTTCTCGGCCTCTTTTTTAGCCTCTTCATTTAAAGGTATTTTTTTTAGTTTTTCCCTGTACTCTTCCAATTCCTGTTCAAAGTCTTCCGATTCCCCTAATTCGTGCAAAATTGCTTTTAACTGTTGCCTTAAGAAGTATTCTTTCTGAGATTTGTCTATTTCTCCTTTGGCTTCTAATGTTATCTTTTTTTGCAGTTCCAGAACGGCAATTTCTTTTGCAAGGTAATTATTTATTTTTTCAAGTCTTTTGATGGGATTTGTTTCTTCAAGAAGTTCAATCATTTCTTCTATTTTTAGATTAAGATGATTTGTTATGAAATCGGTTAATTTCCCCGGTTCTTCAATCGTTGTTATCATACTTAAAAATTCCGGCGGGACACTTTTCCCTAAATTAACCGCCTTTTCGAATTGCTCAAGTGCGGTTCTCATTAAGGCTTCCACTTTAACGTCTTTTTCTATTATTTGATCGTTGATCCTCTCTATTGCCGCTTTGTAATAAGGTTTTCCGTCATTTAAACTTTTGATTCTTGCCCTGTGAATCCCTTGTACGAGTATTCTTAAAGTTTCGTCCGGCATTTTAAGCATTTTTATTATTACGCCTACTGTCCCTATCGGGTAAAGTTGGCCTATTGTTGGTTCTTCAATTTCGGGGCTAACTTGTGTGGCAAGAAATATAAACCTCTGTCCCTCCAATGCAGCGTTAACTGCTTCAATTGATGAAGGCCTTCCTACTGATAAGGGTATTAAAAAAAACGGAAACACAACCGTATCCCTTAAAGGTAATACTGGAAGTATGTCCGGAGTGTTGAATTCAGGTTCGCTTAAATTTTCCAGCACTTTTTCCATAATCACTCCTCTTCTCTGATTTTAATTTCCACTTTCGTGCTTTTTTCCTGTTTAAAGGGGATAGAAATTTTTAAAACCCCTTTTGATAGAATTGCTTCAATTTTTTCTGTATCAGGTTCTTTCCCTAAGAATATTCTTCTCTCAAAATTCCCGAACTTTCGTTCCAGGCATATGAAATTTAATCCTTTATCTCCGGTTTTGTCAATCTTTTTCGTTCCTTTTATAAACAGGTGCTTTTCCTCAATCTCTAATTTTAAGTCTTCTATGTTAAATCCCGGCAAATCCACATAAATTTTTATTTCTCCCTTTTTTTCAAAGATATCTATAGGTGGGAAAAAAGATGTAATGCCTGCACGGGGATACTCTGAAAGCATTTTTTTTATCTCTTTTTCAAGGTGTTTTAATTCATGGAAGATATCACCTATCATTTCCTTCCCCCTTTTTCATTAATCTCTGTATCTCTTTTAAAAACTCTTCAACATCTTTAAAATCCCTGTACACTGACGCAAAACGCACATATGCAACAGAATCAAGTGCTTTTAATTTTTCCATAATGATTTCCCCGATCTCGGTTGCGGGGATTTCTCTATCCCCCTTTTGGTAGAGTTGTGCCACAATATCGTCAATTAAGTTTTCTATCTCTTCAATTTTAACAGGCCTTTTCTCGCAGGCTTTTAATATGCCGTTTAATAATTTTTCCCTGTTAAAACTCTCTATTCTTCCGTCTCTTTTTATAACCCTGATAGGATTCTCTTCTACTCTTTCGTATGTTGTAAATCTCTTGCCGCAGTTTACGCATTCCCTTCTTCTTCTTATAACTTTTCCTTCGTTAATTTCTCTAGAATCAATTACTTTATCGTTGTTTTCTTTGCAAAACGGACACCTCATACCTTTAATTATAGGTTTTAAGTGATAAAAATCAAATTTATTAATTTATATGCTTTTCTCTTTATTTTTAGTGATAAAATTAATTTAGAATAAATATTTCGGGGGGTTTCTATGAGAAAGTTTTTGATTTTACTTTTTGTGATTTTTTCCCTTAATTTGTTTGCGGGAATTTATAAGGTTTATTTTATAAACGGAGGAGTGATTGTTTTAAAAGAAAAGCCTGATTTTTCTCCGAAAAGAATAATCGGGGTAATGCCCGACGGCAAGAAGATTGTCTTTTTAAAAAAATTGGTTGATTTTAAGAGAACCGAAGAAGCAAATAAGCCTGAACCTAAATCTAAAAAAATTGTTAAGCAAAAAAAGAAGATTAAAGTAATCCCTTCGGTTAAGCATTCCTCCAAACCCCCGTTGATTATTACCGAGGCGACTGTAGGAAAAAAAGAAAAAAAGGGGAAAAAGACTAAGGACAAAAAGGAAACAAACCCGTGGACATCATGGAAAAATGAGGGTGCAAAAGATTCTAACTTAAGCGAGGGAGATGCTTCAGATTCAGGAGAAATGAATGAGGAAGATGCAAAGAAATATTGGCGTTCACAGTTTATAAGAGTTAATAACTCAATAACTAACACAAAAGATGAGATTAATGTAATTCAAGAAGAGTTAAATAGGTTAACAAGCCAGAAGTTAAATACAGACGATAATATAATGATTATGAAGATTAACGGGCAGATAAGCAAACTTGAAAAACAAAAAAAAGTGCTTGAGAGCAAATTAAAAAAATATAAAAAACAAAAAGAAGACTTAAAAGACAAAGCAAGGAGAGCGGGAGCACTACCCGGCTGGTACAGGGATTTGATTTAAAAATGGAACCTGGTTTCTATCAGAAACTATTAGCAA
>JALWHA010000181.1 GCA_027038695.1 Acidobacteriota bacterium | reverse complement strand
CTATTAAAGAGTTAAAAAACGAAGGCAAGGTTATGTCACCTAAAAGGTGTTATTACGCACCTAACGAATAAAAAATAAAATTATATGGAGGTTTTATAATGAATTTAGTAGGACAAAAGGCACCGGATTTTAAAGGCACTGCGGTTATGGCAGACAATACTTTCAAAGAGATCTCAATAAAAGATTACGAAGGGAAGTACATTGTTTTATTCTTCTATCCCCTTGATTTCACTTTTGTATGCCCGACAGAAATTATAGCGTTTGACCACAAATTAGAAGAGTTTAAAAAGAGAAATGCCGAGGTTATCGGGGTATCCATTGATTCTCAATTCACCCATCTTGCATGGAAAAACACACCGGTTGAAAAGGGCGGAATAGGCAACATTCAGTACCCGCTTGTTGCAGATGTATCAAAACAGATTTCAAGGGATTACGATGTCCTTCTCAACGAATCAGTCGCATTAAGGGGATTGTTTATAATCGGAAAAGACGGCATTGTAAAACACTCAACCGTCAATTTCCTTGATTTCGGAAGAAATATTGACGAGGTTTTAAGAACTTTAGACGCAATTCAATTTGTTGATGAGCACGGAGAAGCATGTCCCGCAAACTGGAAACCAGGACAGCCGGGAATGAAACCCACACCTGACGGCGTGGCGGAATATCTGGCAGAGCATGCAGAAGAACTTTAATAGGAGGTTTATATGAAAAGAGGAAATGTTTATAAATGTGAAGTATGCGGCAATATTATTGAAGTAATTGTTGCAGGCGGCGGTATATTGGTTTGCTGCGGACAGGATATGAAGTTGCTTGAGGAAAAAACTGCGGATAGTTCAACTGAAAAGCATGTTCCCGTTATTGAAAAAATTGACGGAGGCTATAGGGTTTATGTAGGCTCTACATTGCACCCAATGGAAGAAAAACACTATATAGAGTGGATTGAGTTAATTGCAGACGGTGTAACCCACAGGGCTTACCTTAAACCGGGAGATAAACCTGAAGCAATCTTTATGATTGGCGAAGCAAAAGAAGTAAGCGCAAGGGAACAGTGCAATCTTCACGGTTTGTGGAAAGCATAAAATATAGTTAACAAATTAAATCTAAAGGGGCACTTTTATGTGCCCTTTATTTTTTTTGCCGCAAATTTCAACGCGTTTTCAAACTCTTCAAGTGAATAAGGTTTGGGCAAAGCTCCGTCAAACCCGTATTCACTAAAATTGGCCATAATAGGGTCTTTTGAATAACCGCTTGATACAACCGCAAAAATATTAGAATCTATTTTTTTTATAATATTTACCACATCTTTTCCGCCTAATCCACCCTTTATAGTCAAATCCAACAAAGCAATATCATACCTTTCGCCTGTTTCAACGCCTTGTTTAACAGCATCGATCAATTCTTCCCCTTTTGCAAATATATCCCCTTGTACCCCTACATAATCTAATAAATCATAAATAGTCTCCTGCATCGGGGGCTCATCTTCCAAAACAGCAACCCTTAACATATGAATATCAACGTCATCTTCTATGTTAAAATTTTGTTTTTCATCAGGTGAAGACGTCGTAATTTCAATTTTCCCTGTCTTTACGGCAGGAAGATAAATAAAAAATGTCGTCCCTTTACCCTCTTTTGAATCTACATCCAAGCAACCTCCATGGGAATCCACTATGTTCTTAACAATCGCTAAGCCCAACCCGAAACCTTCTTTTTTATATCCTACAAAAAACTCAAATATACTTTTCAGTTTTTCCTTAGAAATGCCGGGACCGTTATCGGATATTTTCATCAATACATAGTCCCCTTTGCGACACTTTTTAGAGTTTGTTAATTTAGAAAAATTTTCAACGGAAATCTTAACTTTTCCTTTTTCCCCTAACACTTCTCTCGCATTATTTAAAAGGTTCAGGACTATTTGAGCAATTTGAGTTTTATCTCCCTTTAAAGGCCAAAGCTCGTCACTGATATTTGTTTCTACCTGAATGGAAGAACCTGAAAATATGAATTCGGACAAATCTCCGATAATCTGACTAATCGTCGCCTTCTCAATGTGAACAAACAACGGTTTTCCGCTTTTTGAGAATGCTAAAAACTGTGTTGCAAGGGTTTTTGCAATATCAATGTTTCGGATAACCTTATGTAATTCTTTCCCCGTTTTTAAATCAGTTACTTGCTTTTCAAGAATTGAGATCTTGCCTAAAATACTTCCTAACAGGTTGTTTAAATCATGTGCTAACGAGGCGGCTATTTTATTTAAAAGTTTTATATTTTGAGTTTTAATTACCTCTTCAGTATACTTTTCTTTGGACGTAATATCTTCCACAACAAACACATAACCTTTAAAATCCCGCGTCTTCTTCAAGCGGGTTGCAACAATACTAAGCACAATCTCGACATCATCTAAATTTAACACTCCCTTTTTTGCATCAGAAAAGATTTCCTCAAAATTATTTAACGATATATCATTAGAAATCCCCTTTAAATTCATACGATTAAGAAAATCTACAAGGTTCCCTTTTATTTTGCTTTGCCTAAAAATCCCCTTAAAACTTTCATTTACAAAGAGAAAATTTAAATCTTTATCTAACAACACCACTCCTTCGTTAAGGGAATTAATAATCTTTATAAGCCTTTCCCTCTCCTCTTCTATCCGTTGCTCAAGTTCTTTTATACCGGTAATATCCTGTATCCAACCTATTCTCTTTTTTCCTTCGGGAGCACTAATTATCTCGTCACTTTCAAAATAAACATAAGCAAGCACATTATAATAAGGAAGAATCACTCTAAAACTTCCGTTTAACGAATCGGCACTTTTAAATTTCTCACTGACGGTTTTAAAAACAGTGTGTTTATCCTCCGGAACAACGAAAGAGATCAAATCTTTCAATGAAATCCTATCGGTTTTCAAAACATTTTTGAAAAAGGGAGAAAATATTTCAAATTCTTCTTTTTGTAAATCGTACTCCCAATACCCTAATTTTGACAACTTCTGAGTTTTTTCAAGCATTCTAATATGTTTTTGAAGTTCATTCTCAATATTCTTTAAATCTGTAACATCCTGCAAAACACCTTCAACCCTAACAACTTCACCTTTTTCATTGAACACCGGTTCGCTCTTTGAAACCAAAAATTTTATCCTTCCCACGCCAGGAACAATTCTAAAAATAACCTCAAACGGTTTTTTATTTTCTAAAGGAAAGAATGTCGTTTTAATCGCCAAAGGTAAATCTTCTTTATAAATTTTAGAGTTAAGCAGTTTTGAAGGTATCACATGATCGGAAGTAAGTTTAATTTCGTATATCTCAAAACACTCTTTGGTCGCCCAAAAACACCTTGTATCCGGGTAATAAATCCAGTTGCCGACTTTTGCCATTTTTTCCGCTTTTTCATATTGATGTGTCAAAAAACGCAATTTTTCAAGCAACTTTTCCCTTTCTGTGGTATCCATTATGGTACATATCAGTTTTTGAACTTTTTCTAATTCCAATTGGGAAAAATGTATATTCAGAAATTTTTTATCTCCGTCAATATTAAAACTCAATTGTAAAGGATTATTGTCATTTTCTCCGTTTAGCACCTTTTCAGTAATAAGTAAAATTTTTCTTCTGTTTTTTATCGGGAAAAACTCTAATAAATTGTGTCCGACAAGGTTTTCTTCACTTTTATTGAATATTTTGCCAAATTCAAGGTTTACAAACTCAATATTTAAATCCTTATCTATAATGGCAACTCCGTTATTTATGTGCTCAGCCAGAGTTTTAAATTTCGTGCTTGTCTCTTTAAACTCCATATTTAAATTAAGTAGCTCTTTATGAACTTTTTTAATTTCAATCAAATTATTCTTAATAGTGGAAGCAAACCTGCAAGTTTCCCTAAAAGACAAGTTTTCACAAGTAAAATCCCCGATTTCTTCCTCCGACAAATCATTAAAATTATCTAATAAGCCTTCAATTTTCTTAAAATCAGAAGTAAACTTTACATTGAAAATCATCAAAAGAAACCCTAAATCTAACAACATAATAACTGCTATTAAAAAACTAACTTGAACTATATCGGCAGAATAGTGTCTTCTTAAATTTTTATAAATAGGAGCAAAACTTTTGTCAATATCATCCAGATAAATCCCGGCTCCGAAGATCCATTTCAGGTTTTTGTCATACTTTAAATAGGAAATCTTTCTGGAAACGGTTTTCAAATCAGGTTTAAACCAGGTGTATTTGACAAAGCCTTCTCCCTCATTCAAAGCTTTATTCAAAATAATACGCTGAGCTTCAGAGCCGAAAGTATCCGACATATCTGAAATTTTCACATTCATTAACCTATGCGCGGAAAGAAGGATTGTTCCTTCCGAATCTACAATAAAAAGGTAACCTGAATAATTAAAAGCAATTCCTTGAAACATTGTTAAAAGTTTTTTTGTAAGAACACCGTTGAAATCCTTTTTGAAAACAACAAAGTATAAATCTACATTTAAATTTTCAAGAGTTCTTTTTTTAAAAAGATATATATCGGAATTTTTCTTTAAAAAGTCTAAGTCAAAACCGTGAACAGATGAAAACAGTATTTTTCCTCTTTTCAAACACACAAAATTAATCATATTATCTTTCTTTTTAATGCTAAAACATCTTCTTTTTAATTCGTCAACATTTTTTATAAAACGGGTAGAATCTATTAAAACATTTAATTTTTCTTCAATAGCCTTTTTTTCATACAACAATTGAATTTTTAAATGAAAGTAAAACTGTTGCACAACGGTTTTTAAGGCCTGTTTTTTGCTTTCCAGATAAATCGTTTTCGCCTCATTAATAGCATTCTTAAATCTTTCATTTTCATGTTTTATCCATAAAAAATAAAAAACACTTATAAAAATAACGCTTATAAGAACAATATTAAGAGTAACAAATTGTGCAAGCGTTAATTTTCTGTTTTTTTCAAACAATCAAACCTCTGTTTAGGTTAAAGTTTAATATATTGCAACCGCCTCTATTTCAACCAGAACATTTTTAGGCAATGCTTTAACGGCAACTGCAGCCCTTGCTGGTTTATGGCCATTAAACATTTTTTCGTAAACATCATTCATTTCACCAAAGGTTGACATATCGGCTAAAAATACCGTTGTTTTAACAACCTTGGAATAATCACTTTCCGCTGCTTTCAGCACTTCAAATAAATTTTTCAAAACCTGTTCCGTCTGTTCTCTTACAGTATTCCCCACAATTTCACCTGTTTCAGGGTTAATTGAAATCTGACCTGAACAGAAAACAAAACCGTTTGCTTTAACTGCCTGCGAATACGGGCCTATAGCCTTTGGGGCTTTATCGGTTTGAACAAATTCCATATCAATCCTCCTTTTGACACATAGTTAATCTTACTTTTTTACCGAAATAATATTTATAGTTGAAATTCCCAAAACCTAAACCAGCCAATTCATCTTCCCATTTGTGGGTAATAAACTCTGATGCCAACTCGCACTCAAGGTAAAAACCTATCTTTGTAAATATTGAAGACTTTTTCAAATCTATCTCATCATTGTAATCTACAAGGCAAAAATAACCGTTCGGTTTCAATACACGGTTAAATTCTTTTAAAATAAACAACCTGTCATCATGCTCAAAACCGTGCAACACAAAGCACATAAAGATTAAATCAATAGAGTTGTCTTTAAACGGCAACGGGGATTTTAAACTCGCTTTCAAAGGGTTTAACTGTTTATTTCTCTTTGCTTTTTTTGCAAGGTGGTTTAAAAACTCCTTGCCGATATCCATACAGATAAAAATAGAATCTTTTACCCTGTTTGACATTAAGGTTGAATTTCTTCCCGTTCCCGCTCCCGCGTCAAGAACAATGGAATTATCTTTCAAAGGCAAAGAGTTAACCACAGATTTTATAAAAAAAGGATAATAGCCCAGGGTAATAATATTCATTAAATAATCATAAAATTTAGCTTCAAAGCCTTTAACTTCAATCTTAGTTCTCGCCATTTTTTCTCCTACAAAAAAAGGGGGACTATATCCACTTTTTTATCACTTTTTAACTTTAAAAACAAGTATTACTTAACCCCGCACCTCTTTTTAAGGTCTCTCTCAAAATTTGGGTTTATCCTTGCTTTCTTTTCTTTGGCAAGTTTATAGTATTTAACCGCATTCTGGCAATCCCCGGTCAAAAAGTAGGCTACTGAAATATTTGTGTATGCATCTTTCAAATCAGGGTCTTGCTCAATCGCCGCTTTGTACTGTTCAATTGCTCCCTTAATATCCCTTAAAGCCATTAAAGTGTTGCCGTACTTAAATCTGAAAAACGCGTCATACTTCATATTTTTGTCTTTTTCGTATTCCTTTTTCATATTTTTGTACTTATTTTCATACTCGGTTTTTTTAGTTTCATACTCAGTTGCATTTACTCCTTTATACTGCATGTCGTGTTTGTCAAGTTGAATCTGCAACTCTTTTGCCCTCATTTGAAATTCTTTCATATAATCAAGTTTCATCTTTAAATAATTCTTTTTGTATTCTGCAAACTCGTCTAAACTTTTTTTAAAATACTCTTTTGACTTTGCAAAATCCCTTTTCTGATAATAGATTATCCCAAGGTACGCATATGCCGCATATGCGTGCTTCCATGATTTAATGGCTGCCTTGAATTCTTTCTCTGCCTTTGAAATCTTGTTTTTTTTCAGATACTTTTGCCCCTTTTCAATATGCTTTGTTGAAGGCCCCATAACTTTGTTGTAAAGACGAGTGGCTGTTTGGCCATACACAATGCCAAAACTCAAAACCAATAAAAACACCGCTAAAAACTTTTTCATAAAACCTCCTGAAAATTTATGCTAAAAGCAATTGCCATACTTTCCCAAATTATCTTCAAAAAAGAGTATGCCTGTTCACACTACTCTCTTTGTGCTCCCTTATATTTGAGGATTGTTACTTTCTCAAGGGTTATCATACCCCCCTGAATAACATCTTCTAAAAAAGGAAGCAATTGATTTATCTTTTCCTCTGTATCAACAATCTCAATCACCACAGGCAAATCTTCTGACAATACGAGAAACTTTGATGTGTGGATTCTGCTTGTTTTACCAAACCCCATTGCCCCCTTTAAAACAGTTGCCCCTGCAAGGTTTAATTCCCTTGCTTTCATAACAATCTCCTCGTACAAAGGCCTCCCGTTTTTACACCTATCGTCTTCCCCAACAAAAATCCTTAAAAGCAATCCTTTTTCCGGCAACATACTTAACCCCTTACAATCTGTTTAGCAAGAAAAATGCCTAAAAAAACACATACCAAACCCAGAAACACACTTGCTACCATGTTTAAAACGGCAAACTTTATCTCCCCTTCCCTGATTAAATTGACAGTTTCAAAAGAAAAGGTTGAAAAGGTTGTGAAAGCGCCTAAAAACCCTGTAAAAATAAGCGCCTTTATCTCTCTTGAAACAATCATCCTCTCACTTAACTGCCACAAAAAACCGAAAAGAAGGCTTCCCATAAGGTTTACCCCCATAGTTCCGTAAGGGAAAGTCGGAAAAAAAAGGGAGTAAACAAACCTTGAAACAATATCCCTCATTATCGCACCGAATCCGCCTCCGACAAAAACAACAAGATACTTCATTTAAAGCAAACCCTCCTTTACTTTTTCCCACCCCATTTTGAAAAGGGATAATTTACAAGGGAATAATTGTAATACCTTTCGTCCTCGCTTACCTCTTCTCCAATCCAATCAGGCTTTTCAAATTGTTCCTCTTCACTTTTCAACTCAATCTCGGCAATTATCAACCCCCTGTTTTCCCCTTCAAAAACATCAATCTCCCATAGATGGTTACTAACCTTAACTTTATACCTTACCTTTTCAATCAAAAGCTTTAAACAAATTTTTTCAAGCATTTCAATTCCGTCAACGAAAGGGATTTCATACTCAAACTCAAGCCTTGAAATATCCCCCGTCTTACCTTTTACGGTAAAGAAGGCCTTTTTGTTATCAATTACCCTGATTCTTGACACAGATTTTTCCCCTATATGGATATAACCCTGTTTAATGTGTATCCCTTTTAACCCTTTTAAAAAAGAGGTGTCTTTCACCAAAAACTTTCTTTCAATCTCTATTCCCATTTCAACTCCTTTTATCAATTCTATTCTATCACCTCTGTTTTTATATTCCATTTTAGAGTATAATTCATTTGTATGAAAAACACCGAAAGTTTAATTGAGTTTTTGAAAAACCATAAGTACTTAACCCATTACCACATATTTGAAAAAAAAGAGGGAGTTTACAAAGAGATACCTGAAAGCCTTTCCGAAAAACTTAAAAACGGGTTGAAAAAAGCGGGGATAGAGAAACTATACTCTCACCAATATCAATCATTTAAACTTATTGAAAAAGGAAAGAACATCGTAATAACAACCCCCACCGCATCGGGAAAATCCCTGTGCTACAATCTGCCAATATTAAATGAGATAGAACAAAACCCTTCAACAAAGTGCTTTTACTTCTTCCCCACAAAGGCTTTGTCAAGAGACCAGTCCAAATCGGTTATAGAATTGGCTGAAACGTCAAATATACCTTTAAAATGCGAGGTTTACGACGGGGATACCCCTTCAGATGTCAGGGAATGGATAAGGAAAAACGCTCAAATTATAATTACAAACCCTGATATGCTTCATCAGGCAATACTCCCCCACCACCCTATGTGGAGAAGGGTTATTGAAAACCTGAAGTTTATAGTGATTGACGAGGTCCACATTTACACCGGGGTATTCGGCTCACACTTTGCAAATGTGTTGAGAAGGCTAAAAAGGATATGCAATTTTTATGGCTCAAAGCCTCAATATATTTGCTGCTCTGCAACAATAGCAAACCCGCTTGAATTGGCAGAGAGTTTAGCGGAAAAAAAATTTGAACTTATAGAAGAAAACGGTGCGCCTTCCGCAAGAAAGCATTTCTTTTTCATAAACCCCCCTATTGTAAACAGAGAGCTGGGGATAAGAAAGAGTTATGTTGACATAACCGTGTTAATGGGAAAAGAGTTTCTTGAAAAGGAAATCCCAACAATTACCTTTGCAAGGACAAGGCTTGCTGTTGAGGTTATTACCAAATACTTAAAAGACAGGGCAAACCATACAAAAAAACACAAGATTTCAGCATATAGGGGTGGATATCTACCCAACTTAAGAAGAGAGATTGAAAGAAAAATGAAAAACAGGGAAATCAGTTTGATTGTTTCCACAAACGCACTTGAATTGGGGATTGACATAGGGGAATTGCAGGGCTGCATTATTGCGGGATACCCCGGAACAATATCCTCAACCCTTCAGCAGGCCGGAAGAGCCGGAAGAAAAAAAGACGATTCCCTTGCCGTTCTAATAGGCTCAAACTTTGCAGTTGACCAGTTTATAATGTCAAACCCGGATTACCTTTTTAAATCTTCCCCCGAGCATGCAAGGATAAACCCGGACAACCCCGACATACTCTTCAACCACCTATGCTGTGCAGTTTACGAATTGCCATTTAAAGAGGGGGAAAAGTTCGGGGAAACGGATATTGAAAACATTCTGTCAAAAATGGAAGAGGTTGAACTTGTAAACAAATTCGGCAAAAAGTGGCACTGGATTTCAGATAGTTACCCTGCTTCAACCTTTTCTTTAAGAAGCGTTACAAACGACAATTTTGTTGTTATAGACATGACTGAAAAGAGAAACAAAGTTATAGCCGAAGTTGATTACATTGCTGCACATACAACTATTTACCCTCAGGCAATTTACCTTGTTCAGGGGAAACTCTATCAGGTGGAAAAATTGGATTACCACAATAGAAAGGCTTTTGTAAGAGAGGTTCAGGCAGAGTATTATACAGACGCAATAGACCACACAACGGTAAACATATTGCAACTTGACAAACAGGAAAAGGGGAAATTCTTTCACCACAATTTAGGGGAAATACATGTTTTAACCACAATTACAGGATATAAAAAGATAAAGTTTTACACAAACGAGAACATAGGGTACGGGAATATAAATATCCCCGATGTTGAAATGCACACAACCTCGTTCTGGCTTACTATTGACGACTCAATCAGGGAGCAAATGGGAATTTCTAAATCTGATTTTACCGAAACATTAAACGGCTTTTTATATGCAATGAAAAACATAGCGTCAATATTCTTAATGTGCGACACAAGGGATTTAGGCTCTTCGGTTCAGGCAGACGACACAAAGGAAGAATTCCAATACTCGCTCTTTATTTATGACGCATACCCCGGCGGAATAGGACTCTCCCCTCAAATATTCAAACTCAAAGAAAGCATATTTGAAGGGGTTAAAAGTCTTGTTAAATCCTGCAAATGCTCCCACGGCTGCCCGTCCTGTATAGGAATAAGAAACGGCGAAACCTCAAACATAAAAAGCAATGTTATAGCAATCTCCTCTATTTTCACCGACAAATAAAAAAGGGGGCTTTTAGCCCCCTTAATTTGTATTTAACTTTTTGTTTTTACTTCA
>JALWHA010000180.1 GCA_027038695.1 Acidobacteriota bacterium | reverse complement strand
CTCAATAACCTTTCCCTTTGAAGCAAGTTCAACCGCTTCTATGTATTTACCAGAGTGTATTGCTTCAAGTTCTTGAGGTGAAACAGGCTTTTCAGGGGAAATCAGGTTTGTTTTTCCAATTGTTTCTTGAATAAAATCAAAAACCATCTTTGCCCTTAACGGTGAAAACGGGTGGTTTTTCCCTAAATTGTAAAACCTGTAATTGGGAGAATAGATTACTTTGTACATGATATTTTCGGTGGCCAGACAACCTCAATGCCGTTTTCACATATTTTTTCCGCAAGCATTCTCACTTCCATTGTATCCACTCTTAAAATAAGCCTGCTTCTCGTTCCGTTTTCAGGGTATGTGAGTATTGAATGGATGTTTATCTTTTTTTCAGCAAGCAAATTTGCAAGTTTTGCAAGTTGCCCCGGCTTGTTTTCCATTCTCAAGTCAAGCCTTCCAGACGGCAGATTTATCCCTATAAGTTTTAAAAATGCGTCCATTATGTCTGATACTGTGATTATTCCTACAACTTCACCGCTTTCCACAACAGGCAGGCAGCCTATTTTTAGTTCTCTCATTATCCTTATGGCCTGTTCCACAGGGTCAGAGGGGTTAATAACCTGAACAGGCTTGCTCATTACTTTTTCCACCCTGTCATCGGGGTTGAACGGCCTTTCCGCAAGTCTGCTTGTAGCAAGCCTTAAATCCCTGTCTGTTATAATTCCCGCAAGTTTACCTTTTTCTAAAACAGGCACATGCCTAATCCCCTTTTCCTGCATAAGTGCATAGGTATCGCAAAGTGTTGATGAAAACTCAACAGTGATAGGGTTTTTTGTCATAATTTCTTTTACAAGCATTTTTACCTCTTTATTTGTATTTTATTTTAAATCCTGAAGGGTTTAATGTTATTTCGGTTTTATCAGGTATTATCCCGTCCTCATTTAAGTAAACCTTCATTGACCATAGCCAGGGGATTTCCTCAATCAGTTGGGAAGTCCTTCCCAATACCTCTTTTAATGCTTTGCAGTGTGGCATGTTAAGTGATTCAAGCATTTCCTCTATGTCGTTGTCTGTCAAAGGGGTAATCCTTATTATAGGTTTTTTGCCTTCAGGGGCAAGCCTGATTAACGGCCCGAATACCGGGTCGGGTTTTATGTTTAACACACACTTAAACTCTTTATCCCTTTTGCTTTCAGGAAAGCTTGCCAGGTTTAGAATACTCTTGACTATGTCGTCAGCAATGCTAAAAGGCTTGTTTTCTTTAATATTTTCTACTGATTTTTTGCATATCTCTCTTGCTTTGTTTCCCTTTATATCATCAAACCATACGATTTTTCCCGCAGGTTTATTCTTAAATTCTACATATTTTACAATCCTTCCCAATGCTTTCGGTGCAGATTCTGGAAACCTGAAAGCGGGAAAGTGTTTAACAACCTCTTCATTCGGTTTTTTAAACGGTATTGTCCCGTAATGCCCCATAAGGCATAAGACAACCGGTTTTTCTTTATCCGATTTGTCTTCAGCCTCAATTATTCCCTCTTTTATTGAGTCTGCTATCTTAAAAGGGTTGCAATTTCCGACACAGGCATAGCCTATTAAAATAGAGTGGACTTTTTCTTTTAAATAGAGTTTTTTTGCTGCTAATTTATAATCTTCAGGTGTTGCGAATGCGCCTAAATTTAAAAGGTTTTCTTCTTCAACATATAAACCGTTTGTTTCGCATGAATCTGCAAACAGTGTAGCAAAGCCTGCCGAATTTGCGATTATTCCCACATTATTTCCTTCAGGTAACGGTTGATGAGTTAACACCATTGCTATGTCAAAGAGTTCTTCAAGTGTGTCGGCAACGATTATTCCTGCCTGCTGGAAAAGGCTTTCAACTTCCTCTTTCCCCCCGCCGCTGAAGCCTGTTTTTTCTTCCGCTGCTTTTTTCCCCACCTTGCTTTTTGCGCTTTTTATACAGAGAATAGGCTTTTGCCTCGCCATTCCCCTTGCAATTCTCACGAATTTTCTCGGGTTTCCGAAGGTCTCAAGGTATAAAATAGCAAGTTTAGTATTCGGGTCTTCATGCCAGAATTGAAGTAAATCATTACCTGAAACATCTGCCCTGTTTCCTGCGGAAACATAGGTGGTAAAGCCTATTCTTTTTTCCTTTGCAAAGTCAAGGATAACAAGCCCCAGTGCAGCAGAGTGGGAGAAAAATCCCGCACTTCCCTTAGGGGATAGTTCAGGTGCAAGGCTTGCATTTAGCCTTATATTGTTATCTGTGTTCATTACTCCGAGGCAACTTGGGCCAATTAGCCTCATTCCCCTGTTTTTCACAACCTCAATTAGTTTTCTTTGCCTTTCCCTTCCTTCTTGCCCTGATTCGGCAAAACCTGCACTAACCACAATTAACCCTTTAGCCCCCCTGGCAGCCGCTTCATTTGCAGCATCAATTACATCTTTTGCAGGTATTGCAATTACAGCAAGGTCTATTTTTTCAGGCAGTTCTTTAAGGCTTTTATACGCTTTTACACCGTTTATTGATTCCGCATTGGGGTTTATTGGGTAAACGGTTCCGGTATAGCCGTTTGATATTATGTTTCTAAAGATTGTGTTCCCTATTGAATTAGTATCCCTTGAAGCCCCGATGACCGCAATTCTTTTAGGCTTTAAAATGGGGATAAGCGAGTTTGCGGTTGCTATCCTTTCCCTCAAAGCAGCCTGCTCCCACACTTCAGCCCCGCCTGAAACTGGAAACTCAATGTGAACAGAGTCAGAATCCCAAACCTGATGAAGTGAAAACCCTGATTTTTTAAAAACATTTAGCATTGGCTGGTTGTCTGGCAACACTTCTGCAATAAATTCAATGTATCCGCTTCCAGCTGCAATCCCTGCAAGTTTTTCAAGCAAAATTGTGCTTATCCCCTTGCCCTGATAGGTATCTTCAACAAGGAAAGCCACCTCTGCAGTTCTATTGTTTCCTGTTGAAACAAAGTTGCCAAGCCCTATAACTTTTTCCTTGTCGTTTTCTTTTTTTATTGCAAGAAGGCAGCCCTTTTCCCTGAAATCCCCTGTGCATAAATCCCTTATAATGCTTTCAGGGACTTCCGAGACCGCAGCCATAAACCTCATTCTCAGGCTTTCCCTTGAAAGCCTTTTCATAAAATTGGAAACGAGAGGGATATCCCCTTCGTTGGCAGCACGAATAAGGATTCCCTCTCCTGTTTTTAAAAGCACATATTCTTTAAAGTTTTTCCCTTCAGGGATAATTTTAAACATCTTGCTCCTTATGCCATATCCTGAATAATCTTAACAACATCAGGGTTGGCAAGGGTTGTAATATCTCCAACATCCTGCC
>JALWHA010000179.1 GCA_027038695.1 Acidobacteriota bacterium | reverse complement strand
TTTATATTTAAATACATTTATTTTTTACTTTTAAAACAATTACCATGTTAATAAATCTGTTTTGAAAAAAGAAATATTAAATATCGATTTTGAAAAAGAACAAAATGAATTGTATACAAACATTAAACCCGAAATTAAAAAGTATCTTTTATCTTTAGAAGATAATCCGCAGTTGAAGTTTAAAAATCGAGATAATTTAGTCTCTCTTATATTAAATGGAATTAAGTTTTCCGTTAATGATACCGAACTGGTAAAAAGTAAAAATAGAATTGAAAACGAAATAAAAAGCAAATCCCCGGATAGAATTTTTAAGTTTTTGTTTGAAAAGTATCCTTATTTATGTGCAAAACGACTTATTAAAGAATCTTTGATGTTTCAATCAGATGTGTTAAAAGAGTTGGGATATGCCGTGGATATTGGGATCCAGGTATTTGTAAAATCACAAGCCGTGAGGGCACAGACCAATACGGATAAATATGAGGTGGGTAATATGTTAAAGTATATTGGTGTTCACTCTGATGCCGTTAAGGGCTGGACAACAAATTTTGTATGTTCTAAATAAATTGATTAAGAAATAGTATTTTCATTTAGTATACTTTATAATTAATAAACCTTCTGCAACAGTGAAAGAAGCATTATTTCTTTTAGGTTGAAAGCGGGGAAGAGATGTTTGGAAGAAAACGGATAAAATTGCCGAAACTTTCTCAGGAATATTTAAATAAACTGTTGTGGGATGGAACTCAAAGCCTTGACTTCAATCTGTGCAAATTTGCTATAACCCTCGGAACTGACATAAATGCTTCAATTAATGATTCGCCTTTGATTTTTCATGCCGTAAGGAATACTGATATTTTCAAAATGTTTATAGAAAACGGTGCCGATATATTTGTAAGGGATTTTGACGAGAGCAACCTGCTTTATGATGCCGTCAGGGTGGGAAATTATGAAGTTATTGATTTTTTGTTAGAAGCGGGTCTTTCCCCCTATGAATCTGACGAGATATACGGTTTTACCCCTCTGCATTTTTCAGTATTTAATAAGGATATGGAAACTGTTCGGTACTGTATTGAAAAAAAAAGTTGGGATGTTAATGTTAGAGATGACAATAACAAAACTCTCTTGGATGTAGCGGTTGAGGTTGGTGAATATAAGATAGCGAAATTTTTACTTAAAAAGGGGATTTTGAGTCATTATTCACAGGAAGAAAAGGGAGATTTGTTGTGTTCTCTTCTTTCTCATGTGGATCTTGATTTTTTAAATTTGCTTTTAAAAAACGGTGTAAAACCTGATATCAAGAACTCTAAGGGCTTTTACCCATTTTTCTGTTGCGATAGCAAGTCTGTGGCAATGGCTTTGTTTGACGAGTATGAGTATCCCGATTTAGACAGGGTTATTGAGGAACATGCGGCGGTTTTATTAGAACTCGCTTTTAAAAGAACAAATGTATTTTTGTTGGATTTGCTTCAAAAAAAAGGTTTGACGGCAGGGTATTATCTGACAAACAGACATTGAAAATATTACATGGTGTTGTTATTTCCTTTAACCTTAGATTATTGAAACTTTTATTAAAGTACAATGTTAATATCTATACAACCCATGCTCTTGCCCGCAATTTCCTTTATTTTTTGTTTCTGGCTCCGAAGGTTGATAAAGCAAATTTTCAGATATGCAAAAAATTTATGGATTTTGTAGTTAAAAACATTAATTTGCGTAAATTGTACCTGACACCCCCGATGCTTGGGCCGAGCAACCCCCCGATTACTCATTTTCTGAATTCGGAAGGGGCTTTTTTATGAGACAATTATTGCAGCAATTATATTGTCAGGCTTTATCTCTTAAAATGGCTAAAGGACAATCCGGACATGTTGGATAAAGAACCCTTTGATTTAACGTAATACGATTTTGAGAAATTTGCCGATTAACGATTCATTAAGGGGTTTTGTCTGTTTTTGAAAATTTATAGTAAACGTAAGAGGATACAATCAGGACAATTCCCGTAATGAAGAATGTCAATACCCTGTAAAGTGCGGATAGGGATATTATGTCTATAAAGAATAGTTTTAGCAGTACTCCGCCGAAGAGAATATAGGCGGGAACGGTGAAAACCAATTTATCCTTTCTGGTTCCGATGTAGAAGAGGATAAAGGCGAAAACGGCCCAAGTTAATGAGATTCCCATACTTTGCCCTTTGCCTGAACATATATAAAAAACGCTTGAAGCCTCATAGGTTAAGAAAGCAAGCATTGTCAATCCCGCAAAAAATCCCGCTATATAAGAAAACCATTTTGCGTTTTTCCTTAAAGCCGCTTTTGAGTTCAAGGTGATTGCGGCAATTACCGCAAAGTATTCCATTACCCTTGATAAAATGTTTTTGTAGTTTAAAAAGGCGAAATGACTGAAGTTAAATTTCAGGTTTTCAAAGATGTCATAGGTTGTGGCTTTAAAGAATAGAAACGCTATTAAAGTCAGGTTTAACACAGGTATCCACTTTTTTTCGGTAATTAAAAATAGGTAGACAGACAGAACAAGCGTTATGGATAGATAAGCGGTAAAAGATACCGTATTAAAGTTAAAGTAGATTCCGGTGAATATTGTCAGTATCCCCGTTACGAAAAGAAAAACCCTTTCTCTGTCGTTTAAGTTTTTCAACCTGCTTGCAACCGCAAACAGTATCCCCGCAATAGCATAGAGAAACCCCGGTGACAGCGTATGCGAGCCAGCAAACCCCATTGTTTTAACCGAGATAAGGGGGTAGAAAAACATTGCTATTAAGGGTGATAAGGCGTACAATGAATGAGTGTTTTTTTCTTTCAGATAGAATAGCGTTGCAATTGTAAATGCCGTGTAAAACCATATTCCGAAGTAGATAAAGTGAAGGCTTGAGTTTGTTTTAAAGTATGAGTAATACCACATATAAAACCACATAACAGTAAAGGTGTTTGAAAGTATAACGATTAACGACCATTTCTTTTTATAGGCGAGGAATATTGGAGCAAGGGTTAAGACAAAAAGATAGGTGAAGAATCCGAAATCGTTTGTTAATGCGGACTTCAAACTTAAAGGCGTTAAATAAGCACCTCCTATTCCGATTATTGAAACCCATTGAGAGTTAAATGTAACTGCAAGGAAAAGTGAACATGCGACGAGAATCAGGTTGATTATAAATGCAGTTATAGTTCCGTAAAATCCGTACAAGACCAAACTTGCGAAGTTTGAGAAGAATAATACCGCTATGCCGCCGCTAATCAGGATTACTCCGAATATCCTGTATTTTGACTTCAGATAGTAGCCTGCCGCCATAAACCCTATTCCCGCAATTGTGGTGACCGTTACCCTGAAAAGCGGGGTGAAGAGATTCTTTTCAAATGAGTATTTAAGAAAAAATGCCGATGCGAATAATATTGCTATAATCCCTATGGTTAAAAGGAATTTTTCCCCTAAAAATTTTTCTAAAAAAGGCTGTTTTGCTTTTTTTTCGGCAGGCCTGACGGGATGTGGAGACTCTTTGATTGTCGGTGTAATAGATTGTTGCGGGATTGTTTTTTCCATTTGATTTAAAGAGTTTTCTATATTGGCAACCGCCTGTTCAAAGTAATTTTTCAGGTTTTTTAAGTAATTTAGATTCTGTTTTATAAGGTTTATTTCCGAATTCTCTGTCGTTTTCGGAAAACCGCAGTAGGGACACTTTTTAAATTCATCGGGAAAAGTCTTCCCGCAGGAATTGCATTTCATAGATCCCCCTTTTGTGAAGTGTTAAATTAATTTTATCACAAAAAGGGGATATAATCCGCAATATGGGTGCTTGAATCGGGTTTTATACTTCTATGATTTCGTATTTTGTTGTTATTTTTGCTGTTTTGCCAATCATAATTGAGGCGGAACAGTACTTTTCTTTTGAGAGTTTGATAGCCTGTTCAACCGCTTTCGGGGATATGTTTTTTCCGTAAACCCTGTAAACTATTTCCATTTCCACAAAAACCTTCGGGTGGGTGTCCGCCCTTTTTGCGCTGACTTCAACCTCAACGTTTTCTATGTTCTGTTTTTTCTTTTTTAATATTGCGACCACGTCAAAAGAGGTGCACCCTGCAGTTGAAAGCAGAAGGTACTGCATAGGAGTAGGCGCGGTATCGTCTCCGTGTGAAGATTTAGGCGCATCCATTATAAACTTATGCCCGTTTTCGGTTTCAGCCTCAAACATCATATTCTTGAGCCATTTGATTTTTCCCTTCATTCAAAACTCCTTGAAAGTTTTTTAGACTATAAAATTATAAAGTAAAACCCGCCTTTTTCCAAAGACGGGTTTATGGAAGGAGGGCGCTTTACAATTTACAAGCATCTATAAAGACGGGTTTAACCGCAAAAATGTTTCAAGTTGCGAAGAAAAGAAAAATAAGCAATAATAATTCTGAACTTCAATAAGAATAAAGAGGTGGGTATGTTTAAAAAGGTGTTGATAGCCAATAGAGGCGAGATAGCGGTAAGGGTTATACGCACATTAAAGGAAATGGGGATAAAATCGGTGGCGGTTTTTTCCAAGATAGACAGAAAGAGTTTGCATGTAAACCTTGCGGACGAGGCCTATCCTTTAGGGGGAAAAACATCGGCAGAGAGTTACCTCGTAATGGATAAAATAATTGATGCGGCAAAAAAATGCGGCGCTGACGCAATTCACCCGGGATACGGTTTTTTATCGGAAAATGTTAAGTTTGCGAAGATGTGCGAGGATAACGGTATTGTATTTATAGGGCCTCCCTCAAACGCCATAAGTTCCATGGGGGATAAGGTTACCGCAAGGAGGATTATGCAGGAAGCCAGTGTCCCTATTATCCCGGGGCTTGAGAAAGAAGGGTTAAGTGAAGAAGAAGCCCTTGCATTTGCTAAAAAGGTAGGTTTTCCCGTAATGATAAAGGCTTCCGCGGGAGGCGGCGGAAAGGGGATGAGAAAGGTAAACGGGGAAGAGGAATTTACAAAGTTTTTCAGGCAGGCTAAAAGCGAAGCCTTGTCTTCTTTCGGGGACGACAGGGTTTACATTGAAAAGTTTCTTGAGGAACCGAGGCATATAGAGATTCAAATTTTAGGTGATAAACACGGCAATGTTATTTATTTGGGGGAAAGGGAATGCTCGGTTCAAAGAAGGCATCAAAAGGTTATTGAGGAATCACCTTCCCCTTTTATAGACGAGAGAATGAGAAGAGAGATGGGGCAAACAGCGGTAAAGGCGGCAAAGGCGGTAGGATATTTTAACGCCGGCACGGTTGAGTTTTTAGTTGATAAGTACAAAAACTTTTATTTCCTTGAGATGAATACAAGGCTTCAGGTTGAGCACCCTATAACTGAATGGGTAACCGGAATTGACCTTGTTGAATATATGATCAAGGTTGCTGCGGGCGAGAAACTTGATATAAAACAGGAGGACATTGTTTTAAAGGGGCATGCTATTGAATGCAGGGTATATGCGGAAGACCCTGATAAGAATTTTATGCCTTCCCCGGGGAAGATTGAAAGGCTGATTACCCCTTCCGGCCCCGGTGTAAGGGACGATTCGGGGGTTTTTGAGGGAGCCGAGGTTTCTCTGTACTACGACCCTATGATCTCCAAGTTAAGCGTTTATCACAGGAACAGGGAAACGGCTATTAACAGGATGTTGAGGGCATTGGACGAGTACATAGTAGCGGGGATAAAAACAAATATTGATTTTCATAAAAGGGTATTGACGCACCCTGATTTTATAGCCGGGAAGTACGATACTACCTTTATTGACAACAATATTGACGCTTTGCTTGAGAAAGATGTTAAAGACGAGGATATTGCAGTGATTGCAGCTTTGATTAATTACCATTTTAAGGGGAATAAAGAGGTTAAAAAAACCGTAAAAACTTCTTCCGCATGGAAGGATTACGCAAAAAATTGCTGGACAATTTAAGGGGGAATTATGGAAGTATCCGTTAAGTTTAACGATAAGGAATTTGATGCGAATATAGAGAAAAGGGAAAAGGGGTTTAAGGTAAATTTTGAAGGGAAAGAGTTTTCGGCGGATTATGAACCGCTGTCGGGAAAAGACGGGAATTTAATTGTAAACGGCAAGAGTTATCATGTTATTTTTACAGGCAATTCGGTTTATGTTAACGGGGTTCATTTTGATATTGAAACCCTTGACCCTTTAAAAAAAGAGTTGCTTAAATCAACCGCTTTAGGCAAAGACGAAGGCGCTGTCGTTACTTCAATGCCGGGCAATGTTAAAAGGGTTCTTGTAAAAGAGGGCGACGAGGTTGAAGCGGGACAGCCTGTAGTGGTTTTAGAGGCTATGAAGATGGAGAATGAATTGGAAGCGCCTAAAGGCGGGACGGTTAAGAAGGTAAATGTAAGGGAGAATTCCCCTGTGGAGGCAAATACCGTTTTGATAGAGATTGAGTGATGATTGCAAAGATCTTTAAGTTTTTAGGCATTATATTTGCGGTTTTTTTAATTTCACTATTAGTTTTTGTCAATACCGCTCTGTTTGATAAATTCCTTGCAAGCCGGATAAAGGACAAAGTGCTTTTTAATACCGGCCTTGAATTGAATTTCGGCAATTTCTATGTGTCTGTTTTTAAAGGAAAACTTCAAGCAAAAGACATCAAATTAGGCAATGTCTTAAAGATTAAAAAGGTGGATTTTGAGATAAGCACTCTAAAACTCCTTGTTGCTAAATTGGATATTGAAAAAGCGAGGGTTTTTGGGATAGACGTTAACGTTGACAGGGATTTTAAGATGAAACCTTTTTCAAAAAACCCCGAAGAGTTAGATGAGAAAGGCTTCGGCAATTTAGTTATCAGGGACTTCAGGCTGGAAGACGTTAACGTACATTTTAGCGATAAAACAGGAAATGTGGCTTCTTTTGTCAGCAAGGATTTTCTTATACAGGCGGGGTTCAACGACAAAAAAGGGACTTATTCGGGAGTAGTAGCCTTTAACAACGGGCAGGTTGTCTACAACAACAACCCTTACCTTTTAAATGTGGCGTGTTATTTTGACTTTGACGAAAGTGCTCTGACTATTAAAGAACTGTCAATATCAACCGGAGGATTGAATATCAAGTCAAAAGGAAAATTTGCCAAAAAGGGAAACACACTTTCAATTAAAGGAGATGTTGACCTGTATCAATTAACAAAGGTTGAAGAGTTAAAGGGCGTTAAAGCCTGGTTCAACCTTAAAGGGAATTTGAAATTATTGAAGGGCAAGATTTCAATAACGGACGGCAAGAGAAAAGCAAAGGGTGCTTTAATTATAGATATTCTCAATAAAAAAGTTCAGATTAAGGGTTTAAAGGGAGATTTTAAGGAACATAGAATTACCCTTGATACCATGTTGCATTTTAAAAAGAAACTTAAAATCACTTTAGCCTCTTCAATTAAGGGCAAGTATTTAAAAAACTTTCACGCAAACATTGAGATTGTAAAAAATAAGGAATGGGATTATAATGCGCGTTTCTACGGGGTTGACTGTGGAAACGGGGTGTGCGGGATAAAGGTAATATCCGGAAAGATCCCTAAACTCTCCACTGTGAAATTGAACCTTCCGATTTTGAAAACCGATATAAAAGACAATTCCGGATGGATTGATTTAAACCTTAAAGAAGCAAGGGTGTTTGCTCACGGGGATTTTTTTAAAAACGGAAATTTGTTTTCAGGGTTGTTGACGGTAAAGAGGTTAAAAATTTTGGGAATGGATTTCCCTCAAATGGATGCTAACTTAAAAGTTGTTTCCAAAGATTATGTGGTATTTAACTCAATTCTGTTAAAAAACGGGGAGGGGACGGCAAAGATTAAGGGGGATTATAAAAAGGAAAACCTGAATTTAAAGGCAAAGCTGAATGGTTTTCCTTTAAAAAAAGCCTTGTTTTTCCTTGACAAACAAACACTTGACGATATTGAGATATTTGGTGCGGTTGAGGGTGATGTTTCAATATCCGGGAAATACGATAACCCTGAGGTTAAGGGTTCGGTAACCTTGCTTCACACTAATATTTACGGATTGTTTTTCCCTACCGTTAATGCTGATTTTACTTATGAAAATTTTAAACTTTCCCTGTCAGATATTTATATTTTGTCGGGAGAAGGTAATTTAAAGGGAGGCGGGAGTATTAATTTTGATAACGGGAAAATAGATTTAAGTTTAAAAGGGAAAAATGCTGAATTGAACTATCTCCCCCTTGAAGACCTCTATGCTGAAGGCTCGGACGGAAATATAAAGATATACGGCTCATTGGATTCCTTAAGGATTAATGCCAATTTTAATATAAAAGATGTTATGTTTTCAGATATCTCATTTGGAGAAGGAAATCTTGCTCTATCCATGAAAAATAACGATGTAAACATTTTTTTTGATCTGAAAAATGGTCTTACAGGCAAAGGAATAGTAAAGAATGGTGAAAAGGTACACTTTGATTTTAAAGCAAAAGACTTTGTTTATTCAGATGATAACAACTCGGTTATTGTGAGGGGTTTTTTTGGTTTTAGTGGAGATGTGAATGATTTGTCAACCTTCAAAGGTGAAGGGTTAATAACTTCTCTTATAGTTAAAAATGGAATAAACTTTAGGTTACATTCAAATAATATAAGTTTTAAAATGCAGGGATTGTGTTTGTATGTCGGTAAACTACGGTTTTATCAAAAAGAACCTGATATAAAAATAGACCTATCTCATTTAACACTTGATATGAAAAAAGATGATATATCCTCTGATGTCACCTATGAGACTGACGGTTCTCTTATAAATGGTATTTTAAAAGAACAAGGGGTAAACGGAGTTTCTATCAATGGAAATATTAAAGGTAATGTGAAATTATCAGGTGTTATTTACTCTCCATTTTTTCTTGGAGATGCGAATTTTTCAGGAGAACTAACATTAAAAGATGCCGGGTATAATATAAATAATGTTAGATTGAAAGTAGACTTTGATTATGATCTTTTTAAAATCAAAGATTTTTACGGGGAAATTAAAGACGGCTCTATTAGGATTAACGGAACAGTCTTAAGAAAAGACCTTGATATCCATGCTAAATTACATAAAATTCCTGTTGATATGCCGGGGTTTTATGCAGACGCAAGCGGGATTATCTTTTTGAAATCGGAAAGCGGGGCAGAAAGGTATATCGCGTCAGGTTACCTTCAATTGAAAAACGGGATACTTAAAGTAGAACAGATGCTTTCAGGTGAAACCGAAGAGAGTATTTTAGACGATATTGACCTTGACTTAAAGACAAGCCTTGAAGGGGTAACCTATTCAGACAAGGATATAAGCCTTATGTTCGGGAAATCAAACCTTAAAATGACCGGCTCGGCCTCTAATCCTATATTGCACGGAGTTCAGTATATAAGCAAAGATAGTTATCTGAATATCGGAGATAACAGGTTTTTTGTGGAAAGAGGGAAACTTGTATTTGACAACCCCCTTGAAAATAACCCTTATGTTGATATTGTGGCTTCGGCGGATTTAAGCAACTACAAGGTAAGGTGTTTTTTAAAAGGCAGTTCGGATAAAATAAACATAAAATTTTTATCCGACCCTCCCTTAAATCAGAATAAAATACTGTCAATCCTTTTCGGAGGTGGCATAAATACGGGAATTTACGATTTTTATCATACGGGAAACAATGAAAACCTTTCGGGAGTGGGTGCCGCACTAGCGTTAAACACCATTCTTTCTTCATTTAATTCAAAGATGGAAAGAACATTAAAGGTGGATAAGTTTTCTATATCTTCTCAGGTCTTTGATGTAACAAGAAGCCCTTCCCCGGTTATGAGTTTTGAGAAAAATCTATCTTCAAGGTTGTCTTTTTTGTTTGCACAATCTCTGGACACGGGTGGCAATTTGATGGAATTGACTTACCATATGGCTGGAAAAAGAAACGTATATATAAGAAATGAGATTGACGGCAGCATAACATTGGAGTTTGAGATTATTAAATAAAAAACCGTTTATGCTTATATTAAATAATTGCCTAAACCGGGATTATAAGAAACATTTTTTTAATTATGCGGTATATTAAATTAAACACTAAAGTTTGAGGGTTCTATGCTTGAAGTTAAAGAATTGCAAAAATCTTACGGGGAAGTAAAAGCGTTAAAAGGGGTTTCCTTTTCAGTTGAAAAGGGGGTTATCTTCGGGTTGTTGGGGCCAAACGGTGCTGGAAAGACAACCACATTCAGGATATTGTCAACCCTTTTAAAGCCTGACGGGGGAGAGGTTTTCTGGGAGGGAAAGGATATTTTTACCAGCAGGAAGTGGTGGAAAAGGGTAATAGGCTATGTCCCTCAGGAATTGGCATTATACGATGAGTTAAGCGGGCTGGAAAACACCCTCTTAATGACAGAACTTTACGGATTGAAAGGGGAAGAAGCAAAAGACAGGTGTATTTACCTTCTTGAAAGAATGGGGCTGAAGGAGAGGATGAAGGATAAAGCAAAAAACTATTCAGGGGGAATGAAGAGAAGGCTTAATTTGATTATGGGGATAGTCCACAACCCTGAAGTAATCCTTCTTGACGAGCCTACTGCAGGAATAGATG
>JALWHA010000178.1 GCA_027038695.1 Acidobacteriota bacterium | reverse complement strand
TGATGGAAGCGAATATTTGAAAAAAATTAACCCAACAGTAATTGAAAAAAATGAAGATATAAGTTTTACAAGAGAAGCAATAAGAGAAATCAGGAACTTGAGGTTTTAGCCTTACAACTCATTTTCGGTGAAATTCTTTGAAAGGAGAGTTGTATGGTTGAAAAAAGTTTTGAAGATTTAAGGCTATTTCTTGCATTTTTAATTACAAAGCAGTTTGAAAGAGAGAAAAAGGGATTTTTGAAAAGCGGCAACGCTTTTAATTACTCTTTCCCTGTTGAGATGTTTGAGAAAAATCTGGATTTAAAATTCTGGCAAGGGGTTTTGTCCAATTACCAGGTTTTTAACAGATGCAAGTGCAATCAACTTGAATACAGGGTTTGCTCAACAGTGTTTTTGAAAGGCAAAGGGGATAGGGTATTTTCAAAGAATGATTTTTTTATTTTAGATTCAAATATAGGGATTTTTATATTTCACACAGACGAAAAAGGCTATCTTTCAGAATGCGAATTGCTGTTTGAGGAAGAAATAGTCCCCTCTTTTTTGACTAAACTTGTTAAAGAGTTTCCCTCTGAAGAAAAAGAAAGCGACAGGGTTTTGCTTGAAGAGGTAAAGCAAAGAAGGGTTTATTCTGTCAGGGAATTGATAGATATGTTTGAAAACGAAGATTTAGATTGTATTGAGATAGATTAGCAGGTTAAGTGAATAACAAAGTTTGTTTTTGTTAGGTCAAATCGATTGAAAATTTCGGGGAGTTCACCAGTTTTTACTATCTTTACCTCAACTCCCCTTCTCTTTGCCTCTTCAATAACCTCTTCTTTAATAGGCAATGCTCCGTAAAAACCGTTGGCTATAACAAGGGTTTCGCAGTCCCAGGGGATATTCTCTTCTATAGTTAAAGGGGTGTGCCCGTATATGTGTTTGAATTTCCTTGAAACGGATTTGTTTCTCTGCTTTATTTCTCCCTTTTCAATAATTATGTCTTCCCTAAACTCTTTACCGTCAATTTTAATGCTTCCGAATGAAACCTTTTCTACCTTCATTTCCCATCCTATTTTGTGAAAAAGTAAGCAAAGATTGCTGCATAAACTAATGCGGGGAGCATATATATTTTTCTTTTACTTTGATGCAGTATTATTCTTTTCCTCTTCTACTTTTTTTTCGTCCTCTATTCTCATTGCCTCAAGTATCAGGTGGTGTAAATCATAAGGTATTTTTTTTGTTTGCACTTTGCATCTATTGTGAATTTCCAGGATGCAATTGTCCCAGGGTAAAATCTCAAACATTGCTTCCACACCCTTCAAATTATCTGTTTCTGCATCCATAAGTTCCCCATTTTTAAAGTAAATTTCCGCTTTTTTATCGCTTTTTATTGCAATAACAGTGCAGGTTTTCTTTTCAAGTGAGATTAATTGAAGGAATGAAATAAGGTTTATGCCTCTCATAAACCCGTAGGCAACAGATTCAAAAACACTTTTTACTTTTTTGTAAAATGTGTCAATATCAAAAGTTTTGTCAAGGAAAATATCAATGCCGAATTTTTCAAGGGATTTGATTGTTTCTTCATTTGCATAGGCGCTCATAACTATAACAGGTATTTCAGGGAACCTTTTTGACATCTCCCCTAACAATTCAAACCCGTCCATCACAGGCATTTTTAAATCAGTAATTACAAGGTCAATTGTGTTTTGCTCAAGTATCTGCAATGCCTCTTTACCATTTAAGGCTGTATATATTTCCCATTTTTCTTCAAAGGATTTTAACCCTTCTGCAAGGCTTTCTAATAGGCTTTTTTCGTCATCAACAATTAAAATATTCTGTTTCATTGTTTGCTCCTATATTTTTTTTGCTCTCTTGTTTTTCTATTATTACAGGAAAACTAAGCGTAAAAGAGGTTTTTTCTTTGTTTGATGTTAGTGAGATTTCCCCGTTCATCATCAATGTGAGTTTTTTTATAATTGCAAGCCCTAACCCTGAGCCTTTTGATTTTGTGGTAAAGAAAGGTTCAAAAATCCTGGATTGGGTTTTATTATCTATCTCTTCTCCATTGTTTGAAACGATTATATTTACTTTTTTATTGATTATATTTGTGGATATTTCTATTTCAGGCTCAGGTGTGTTTTTTAAAGCATCTATTGCATTTAGCACTAAATTGAGAAAAATCTGCCTTAAAGCGCCTTTGTTTCCTTGGATTAATGGGTTTTTATTGGTGAGTTGTAATTTTATTTTGATATCTTCCTGAACAAATTGGTGGGTTAAAAGGTTAGTTTCTTTGACCAGAAAATCATTTATATCTATTGGCTTTAATTCGAGTTTGTTAAAGATATTAAAGTTTTTTAAAGAAGCTACTAATTCTTCAAGCTTTCCCATTGTTTCTTCGATCCTGTTTATATAATCTAAAACTTCCTTTTTAGAAAGGTTTTCAAGCCTTTTTTTTAAAACAGATAGCGAAACTTTGGCTGAAACAAGTGGATTGGCTATCTCATGCCTTATTGAGGAAAAAATTCCAGCCATACTGTTTAAATAATTTATTTCCTGTGCAATAGCCTCCATTCTGGTTTTTTCGGTAATATCTTCTAAAAAAACCCAGTGATAGTGAGGAGTTCCAAACATTGAAAAGTGGATAAGCTTATCTTTGATAATTAGTTTACCTATTTTTTTATTTGAATCAGGGAATTTTTCTTTTAATATGTTTGCTTCAAACAATTCCCAGAGTTCTTTTCCTGAATTTATTTTTGCCGTCACAAATTTTATTGCCTTTTCGTTCCAAAACACAACTTTTTTTTCTTTTACATTAAAGATAATAATCCCCATATCCGCCGTTAACATAATTTCTGTAAAAATACAGTTTTTTTCTTCTATTGCACGGGAAAAACAAGGGTGGTTTTTTACTTCATATATCGTATTACCAATTTCTTTCTCATCATCCTTCATAAAAAAAACTTATTACTTTTCAAAAACAATGTCAAATATTTTTTTAGTAATAATCTTTCTTAGAAACAGTTTTTTTTTATTTATGTCTTTGATTTAAATTGATAAGTTCTTAATCAACATATACAATTCAATTATAAAAAGCGGTGAAAGGAGAAGGGTATGGTGAATTTTGTAACCTCTTTAATGCTTATTTTAAGTTTAACCATAGGGTCTCAACTTCCTGTTGTAAAACTTTCGGGAGACGAGGGGAGACTTGTTAACGGCAAGCCCTTTTCAACAGAGATTATGAAGGGTAAGATGTTTCTGTTTTTCTATGTTGACCCTGATGTTAGAAAGAAAAACGATGACTTTGTTAATGCAATTAAAGCGCAGAATTTCCCCAAAGATAAATTAGGCTCTGTTGTG
>JALWHA010000177.1 GCA_027038695.1 Acidobacteriota bacterium | reverse complement strand
GGCTCATACCACGGCAATATCCCCATTTACATTATAAGGGCTGCGGAATGCTACATAATGAACGAGGCGTCTCAACTTGCTCCTGAACTTTTGAGAAATTTTAAAGGGGAATTTGCCCTTGACGCAGCCTCTTCACCGGGGGGAAAGGGTTTTCTGTTAAAGTCTTTTCAGAATTTTGAAGAGGTTATTTTCAACGATGTTTCAAAGGAGAGAATTGAAAAAATTCTGGAAAACTCAAGGGATTTAATGCTTGAAATCCCCTCAATAACAATGTCTGACTTTACAAAACCTGCTTTTAAAGAGAATTCGTTTGACGCAATTATTCTTGACGCTCCCTGCTCCGGAACAGGGACAATCTCTGGCCACCCTGAAATTAAGTGGATTAGAAGCCCGCAGAATTTGAAATCAAAGGTGAGTGTTCAAAAAGAAATGCTTAAAAATGCCTTTGAAATAGTGAAGAAAGGCGGGGTAATTGTTTACTCTGTTTGCTCAATGGAGAAGGAAGAGGGAGAGGCTGTTGTTTCCGATTTTGTTTCCTCGGTTGAAAACGCAAAATTGATAAACCCCTTTGAGTATTCTTCAGAAAATATAACAAACTCTTTTTCAAAATTTTACAAAGAAGGTGTTGGTTTAAGGATTTTACCTGACAAATTCCTTGACGGTTTTTTTGTTTCCGCTATCAGGAAGGGATAAAATGCCTTTCAAATACATTGAACAACAGTTGAGTTTATGTGTTAAATGCGGTAATTGCAGGTTTAACTGCCCTGTTTTTAAAACAACACTTGACGAGGGTGGGGTTGCAAGGGGTAAGATAAGCCTTTTGCAAATCCTTTTTAAAGAAAATGAAAAATTCTCTGAGGAAACACTCTATTACCTTGATTCCTGTGTTGTTTGCGGAAGTTGCCAGCATATCTGCCCGAGGGATGTGGATTACCTGAGCATTATTGAATTTGCAAGGGCAAAGGCTGTAAGGGATAACCAGATTTCAAGGGCTAAGAAGGTTTTTCTAAGTCTTTTAAAAGACAATAAAAACCTGAAATTCGCTTCTTTTGTGAAAAGTGTTTTTTCAAGAAAAAGCGGGCTGATTTTCAAACTTCCTAAAATAAAAAGGCACTTTCCCCTTCCCGATAAGCCTCTGGAAAGAAGGCTTAAACATTACAACAGGCCTGAAGGGGGGATGAAATTTGATGTATTGTTTTTCCCCGGCTGTGCAACAAGGTTTGTTTTTTCAGATACAGGGTATAAATTGGTAAGGGTGTTAAACAGGTTAGGGGTTGGGGTTTACTTTGAGAAAGATTTAAGGTGTTGCGGCTTTCCCCATTTAACTGCGGGAGACAGGGAAACATTTGAGGAGTTAAGGGATTTTAATCTGAATGTTTTTGAAAATTATAGGGAAAAGGTTAAATACATTGTTTCAGGTTGTGCAACCTGCGGCTCAAACCTCTCACGAAATTACAATCTCCCTGTTGAATTTATTGATATCAATGCCCTATTGGTGGATGTGCTTGATTATAAACCGAAAAAAAGGCTTGATATTAACACATACTTTCACCACCCCTGCCACCTTATGAAGCATCAGGGGGTAAAAGAACAGCCTGAAAAATTGCTTGCTTTTGTTTCAAATAGAAAGAAAATGGAAGGGGAAGACTTTTGCTGCGGCTTCGGCGGAAGTTTTTCCATATTTGAGGCTGAAAAATCAAAGTCAATAGGGGACAAAAAGGCTGAAATGATAAGAAATTCAATTAAAGGTAATTTTGAAAAAAGCGTGGTTGTTTCGTCGTGTCCCGGCTGTATTATTCAATTAAACGACAGTTTAAAGAGAAACAATTTGCCTTTAAAGACCGTCCACATAATAGACTTAATTTATAGCGAGATGGAGGAATAGTATGAAAAAATGGATTTTATTGATGTTTATTGCTGTGTCAACCTTAACCTTTGCACAATTTTTCCCTCAAGGGGTTCAAGACATACCCTCATTTGACCCTAAAACAGACATAAAGGTAAGCGTTGAAGGATTGCCTTCCAAAACAAAGACAGGAGAGCCTGTTTTGTTTAATTTGATTATTGATGTGCCTCACGGCTATCACATAACAAAAGAGATGTTAAGCGTAAAGTTTAAGGATAACGCTTTCAAGGTGGACAAAATTGTATCCCCGAAGGGCAAGAAAACTGATTTAGGGGAAGTTATAGGCGGGAAGATAAGCATTGCGGTAAGCGGCAGGTTTGTAAAGCCTGTCAAAAACCCTGTTCTTGAAGTGGGGTATCAGGCCTGCTCTGAGGGGGAAAATGCAGTTTGTTTTCCACCTGTTAGTAAAGAGATAAAAACAGATATTTTAGTTGAAAAGGGGAAGCTTACCCTTGAGCAGAGGGTTGCTGGAGCGCTTGATTCAAGCGTTCTACTTGCCCTGCTTTTGATTTTCATAGGCGGTATTTTAGCATCGTTTACCCCCTGCGTATACCCTGTTATTCCATTGACAATGGCCTATGTGGGAGCAAAGAGTGAGGGGAATAAACTAAAAGGGTTTATTATTTCAATAGCATTGGTGCTCGGCATTGCGACCACTTACTCTATTTTAGGGATAATCTCGGCAACAACCGGAAGCGCCTTCGGTTCTTTTACCCAATCCCCGTTTTTCATAGTGTTTTTAGGCTTTATCTTTATAGCAATGGGTTTAAGCATGTTCGGCTATTACGATATACAGTTGCCTTACACATGGAACACAAAACTTCAGCCAAAGAAAAAGGGTTTGATAGGTGCTTTCTTAATGGGAATGGCAACAGGTATCCTTGCTGCTCCCTGTGTGGGCCCGATTATTGTTGTTCTTTTAACATGGGTTGCAAAAACAGGTTCTGTCTTTAAGGGATTTATCTTTCTCTTTGACTTTGCCCTTGGAATGGGTGTGTTGTTTGTTTTAATAGGCACATTTTCTGGGGTTCTTGCTTCCCTTCCCAAAGCAGGCAACTGGATGATAAAGGTGAAGTATGTTTTTGGTATTCTGTTTATAATTGCCGCATTGCTCTTTACAAAGCCTGTTTTGGGAAGATACTTCTGGCTTTTTGCCGTGCTGTTTTTCCTTCCCGCTGTAATTGCAATGTTTTACCACAAAATTGTGTCTAAAAGGACAGGTGTTATTCTGCTTGTTTTGATAACTATTCCCTTAATCGGGGTAAACTTTTTAGGTGCAAGGAAGCAAAAGTCTGGCATATCTTCAAACTATGAAACACACATCTCACAGGCGATAAGCAAGGCCAAAGCGGAGAACAAGATTGTTGTAATTGACTTTTTCACCGACTGGTGTGCCGCCTGTGAGGAATTGGAAAAATACACATGGAGCG
>JALWHA010000176.1 GCA_027038695.1 Acidobacteriota bacterium | reverse complement strand
AGTTTATAAAAAGTATACAGAAAAAAATAAATTTCTTGAGGGTGAAAGTTGAATTTAGAGGTGATAAAGAAGCATTCTCTAAATTTTTAGAAAATCTTTTAAAAGGAAGTGGCATAAGAAAAAATAAGATTGAAAAACTTGCAAAAACTTTTTCCGATGGATATTCTCTTTATAAAGCTACAAAGGAAAAAAACGAAAAATTGATTGAACTTTTAGGAGAAACTGATTTCTATAAATTCAGAGAAAAGATTCAGGAAAAACCGGATTTGTTCATCATAGAAACTGCTCCTGATAAAGTTGTCATAGAGTATAAATTGAATAAAACTGAATATAAACCGCTTGAAAAACTCTCTATTGGACAAAGGGCTGCTACTATTCTTTCTATAATATTGCTCCATCAAAATAAACCTGTGATTATTGATCAACCGGAAGATGATATTGACAATAGCACAATTTATGGAGGGATTATTAAAGCTGTGTTAGAAAGAAAAAATAAAAATCAATTCATTTTTGCAACACATAACTCTAATATAGTAGTTCTGGGAGACAGTGACAATGTTTTTGTATGTAAAAATGAAAATGAGAAATTGAAGTTAAACTGTGGAAGTGTGGATAGAGAGGCTATTCAAAGGGAAATAATTGATATAATGGAAGGAGGGAAAGAAGCATTTGATAAAAGAAAAGTAATTTACAAGTTGTGGAGGTAAAATTAAATGGAAGAATTGACTTGTGAAGACCTTATGGAGATTACATCAAAATTAGAAGATTACAGAAATCAATTCAAATTAAATTTTGAAAGCATAGATAAACTTGCATCGGAAATAGTAGCGTTTTTGAATAGTGAAGGTGGTAGAATTTTGGTGGGCATTACTAATGCAGGACAAATTGAAGGACTTACTAGCTCTCAAATTGACAGGTTAAATCAATGGATAAGCAATGCATGTAAGAATAATATCTATCCTGTTGCAAATGTGCAAACACAAACTATAATATGTGACGAAAAGAGTGTTCTTATTATTTTTGTTCCAAAAGGAGAGAATAAACCCTATGCTTGTTAACAAAACAGATGTCTGGATTAAATCGGGAAGTGATAAAAGAAAAGCAACAATAGAAGATATTGCGAGACTTTTACAGGAATCTGGTCGGTTAAGAGCAGAGAAAAATGAGATTGACTTAGAATTAACAGAACAAAATATGAATAAAAATTATTTTTCCAAGTGGTATAAAGAATACTATAAAACTGATTTTAATTATGAGAATGAAAATATAATAAAGCTTTTTAACAATTGGAAACTTGCTAAAGGGAACAACTTTACTTTAGCTGGACTGCTTTTATTCGGGAGAGAGCCGGAATTAATAAAACCACAATTTATAGTTAAGGCTGTCTATTGGGAGGATGAAAATAATTTTAAAGATAAAGAAGAAATAACTGGAAATTTAATTGAACAGTTTAAAAAATCCATAGATTTTTTAAGAAGAAATCTTAGAAAAATACAAAGAGGAAATGTTAATGCACCCTCTTCTTTAGAGATACCCGAAGAAGCTTTAATGGAGGCTATTGCGAATGCTATTGTTCATAGAGATTATTTTATTGAAAGTCCGATTTATATTGAAATTTGGAGAAATAGGGTAGAAGTAAGAAGTCCCGGTAAACTTCCTAATACTTTGACTATTGAAGGTATTAAAAATGGGATTCACAACGAAAGAAATCCTATTATACTTAGTTTCTTGGAGAAAGATAAAGATTTTAGATATAGTGGTATGGGAAAAGGAATACCAAGAATTATTAATAAATGTACTGAATTTAATGTAGATGTTGATTTTTATAACGATATAGAAAAATTGGAATTTAAAGTTGTATTTAAAAGATCTGCGTGATAAATATGAAAGTTGAAAAACACCTAATGGTATTGTCAGGTCTTTTGTGTCAGCTTTAAGTGAGCGAGTAACCATCTTCATTCTTTTTCTATAAAACTTCTCTTAAAGCCTCAATTACAACTCTTGAATACCTTAACTTTCTGCTTTTTAACCTGTCATCTTTGTCTTTGATGCAAATCTATAAAAACTTATCCGCTTCATTCCTCTGACTGCATATAACCAATTATCCGTAACTGATCTTTTAATGCTTTTCTCTGATGGAATGATGTTTTTCCCTGGGGCTATTATAGTCCCTTATTTCAAAGGAGCAATTCAATTAAGTTTACACTGCCCGTTTTTTGCTTTTATTTTTTTAATAATATATTAACATTTACAAGGGGAGGGGTTATGAAAATAGTTAACAAGGGAAAAGAATACGAATTATTGAAAAATATTCTGAAACAACATAAATCAAAGAATGTATGCGATATTGGCTGCGGAAGCGGAGAGTTTGTTTCTTTTTTGAATAAAAACAAGTTCAAGGCTTTCGGCTTTGACATAAAGATTGAAAAACCTGTAAGCGATAAACTTTTTATTGCATCTGCCAATGATTTGCCTATTAAACTATTTAAGTTTGACACCTTTGTCTTTAAACAATCAATGCACCACATTGAAAAGAATTATCAGGAAGAGTTAATTACAAAACTCCTTGAAAAAGAGTATCAAAAGATTTTTATAATTGAAGCAACTATAGGGGAAAGCACCTATGAAAAGATAAAAACAATAGTGTTTCCAGAAAGGGAAATGAGGCTTTCGGTTCTTGAAACACTGCACAAAATCAAAAACCGCTTTGAAGTGAAAAAAGTAAAATCTTACGGCAAAACCAAGGTTTTCAACAACTTTGAGCACTTTTTTCAAGAAACGATTGCGGAAAATGATAGAACCGTATGGAACAAAGAGATTGAAAAGGTTGTAAAATCTATTTTTGACTTTTACAAAGGCAGGTTTTACCAGCAGATGGATGTTTATTTAATTCAGAACCCTATTCAATAACAATGTGTTTGTAAGAAAGGCTTTTGCCTTTTAAACCCTCTTCAATATCTTTTACTATCCTTTCAGCAACCGTTTGAGGGGATAATTTAGGCAGGTTTTTCTCTTTCCCTAAAACACTTTTCCAGATATCTGTATCCACCCTTCCTATATTGAAAATCAAGAGTTTAAACCCTTGCTCTTTTGCAAAAATTTTTAAAGCCTTCTCCATAGCAATCTTTGAAGCGGAATAAAGCCCCCAGTTTTCAAAGTTGCTTTTCTCAAGCGAGGCAATTGAAGAGATAAAAGACACTAAATTTATCTTTCCCTTTCTTAAAGCGAATTGCAATGTTAAAAGGTTGGAAAACAAATTTATCTTAAAAACCCTTTGCAAATCACTTTCCGAAATCTCTCTCAGTTTTTTGTAAATTGTTATCCCAGAATTTAAAATAATAATCTCAAAGTTTTTATTAAAATATA
>JALWHA010000175.1 GCA_027038695.1 Acidobacteriota bacterium | reverse complement strand
CCTCACTCCCGCTTCCCTTGTGTACCTTTCAATAACAATTTCAAGCGCATTGTTTCCAAAATCAGGCTTAAACTTTTTCAATCCCGTTTCCGCAAGTTTTTTTGGTATCAAATGCCTTTTTGCAATCTCCATTTTCTCGTTAAATGTGTAGCCCGGTATCCTTATAATCTCAAACCTGTCTTTTAAGGCCGGAGGGATTGTGTCAAGTATATTTGCGGTAAGAATGAAAAACACATTTGACAAATCATAATCAACATCCAAATAATGGTCAACAAAGTGTGAGTTCTGTTCAGGGTCTAAAGCCTCAAGCAATGCGCTTGAAGGGTCTCCCCTGAAATCTGAAGAAAGTTTGTCAATCTCGTCTAAAAGCATTAACGGGTTTATAGTTCCCGCCTTTTTCATAAGGTAAATAATTCTACCGGGAATAGCGCCTATGTATGTCCTTCTATGCCCTCTTATCTCCGCCTCGTCCCTTACTCCGCCTAAAGACATTCTGACGAATTTTCTGCCTATTGATTCGGCAATAGCCCTTGCAAGGGAGGTTTTCCCAACCCCGGGAGGCCCTACAAAACATATAATCGGGTTTCTTCTTGTTTTATTCAATTTTCTAACCGCAAGAAATTCAATAATTCTCTCTTTAACATCGTTCAATCCGTAATGGTCTCTGTCAAGGATCTTTCTTGTTCTCGGTATGTCAAGGTTGTCCCTTGTTTTCTTCTTCCACGGAACATCAATAAGCCATTGAATATAAGTCCTTGAAACAGACGCCTCGGCTGAAGAGGGGTTCATGGTTTCAAGCCTCTTCAACTCTTCGGTTGCCTTTTTATAGGCCTCTTTACTCATTTTTGTATTTTCTATTTGTTCTTTCAACTTATCAAGATCGTTTTGCCCCGTATAACCTAACTCTTCTTTAATTGCTTTCAGTCTCTCGTTTAAATAAAACCTCTTCTGACTCTCTTCCACATTCTTTCTTACTTTTCTATCTATCTCAAGTTCATATTTGAATTTATCCACTTTATCTTTAAGAAAATCATAAACCCTTTTCAGTTTGAACTCGGTATTGAATGTTTCAAGCAAAACCTGTTTTTCCTCAATCGGAAGTTTTAACGCGAAGATAAGGTTATTAATAAATGCGGCAGGATTGTTTATCCTTCTCATAGCCTTGTCAATATGCTTTACCGTAACAAGTTTCCTGATTGCGGAAGTGTTTTTATTCATTAAAACCTTGATTTTGTTTACATATTCAACAGCCTTGAAAATATCATAACCGTCTTTTATCTCAATATCTTTACCTTCACAAAGAAACAAACCGTCTTTATCCTCAATGCGGATTACACTGAAAAGAGAAACACCTTTCACGCTTACAAGGGTGCTCTCGCCGGTTGATTCCGTTAATGAATTTACCACCTTTAACCTTACTCCGAGAGTATAAAAATCTGTAACGGAGGGGGTAACGTTTTCATTTTTCATTAAAAGAAAAACAGGGTCAACCCCGCTTTCCCTTGCATAGTCAAAAGCCTTTTTATTGTAATCTTTTTCAAGAAGTATATCGTCCTCAACCTCGGGAAAAAACACGACATTGTCAAAAGCAAGAATAGGATACTTAATTTTTTCCATAGATTAACCTATTTTTTTCTTCTCAAGTATTGATTTCACGTGTGCGGAATCAATCACAACTTCTTTTACATCTTTTTGTGAAGGCGCTTCAAACATGTACTCAAACATCACCTCTTCCATAATCTGCCTTAATCCCCTTGCGCCTAACTTGCTTCTTATAGCCTCGTCAACTATTTCGTCAAGAGCGTCTTCCATTATCGTTAAATTAATGCCGTCCATTTCAAACATCTTTTTAAACTGCCTGACAAGGGAGTTTTCAGGCTCAATCAAAATCTTTTTCAACGCGTCCCTGTCAAGGTCATGCAAAACCGTTATGACGGGAAGCCTGCCGACTAATTCAGGAATAAGCCCGTATTTAATTATATCTTCGCTCATTACGTAATTCACTATGTTCTCTACCGAAACATCAACTCTTTCCTTGCCCTCTGCTGTTTTAAAACCTACTATCTTCTTCCCCAACCTTGATGCTATTATCTTTTCAAGGCCGACAAATGCACCGCCACAGATAAAGAGTATATTTTTGGTATCTATCCGAATAAACTCCTGATAAGGGTGCTTTCTTCCGCCTTGCGGGGGAACATTGGCGGTTGTACCCTCAACAATCTTCAATAAAGCCTGCTGAACTCCTTCCCCTGAAACATCCCTTGTTATGGACGGGTTTTCGCTTTTTCTTCCTATTTTATCTATTTCGTCTATAAAGATAATGCCTCTTTCAGCCTTTTTTACGTCAAAATCTGCTGCCTGAATAAGCCTTAAAAGTATATTTTCAACATCTTCACCGACATAGCCTGCTTCAGTCAAAGTGGTAGCGTCCGCAATGGCAAAGGGTACATCAAGAAACTTAGCAAGAGTCTGCGCAAGAAGGGTTTTACCCGTACCTGTAGGCCCTATCATTAAAATATTGCTCTTATCCAATTCAAATTTGTCACCTATCTCTTTAGTCTCTTCGTAGAGAATCCTTTTATAATGATTATAAACCGCAACGGATAGTTTCTTTTTCGCTTCTTCCTGACCTATAACATACCTGTCAAGAAAAGCTTTAATCTCCGCAGGTTTGGGTAACTCTTTCCTCTTTTCATCAAAGGCCTGCTGTTTTTCTTTTGACAACAATTCACCGCAAAGTTCAACACACCTGTCGCATATATAGGAGTTATCTCCCTGAATTAATTTGTCAACTTCGTCTTCTCCCCTTCCGCAGAAGGAACAAACCGCTTTTTTTCTGTAATAGTTAGACTTTTCTCCCATTATTCGTTCCTTGAAATAATTTTGTCAATAATGCCGTAATCTACTGCTTCCTGAGCGCTCATAATATAGTCTCTATCTGTATCCTTTTCAATCTTTTCAATAGGCTGACCTGTATGTTTAGACAAAATCTCGTTTAAAAGTTTTTTAATCCTGATTATCTCGTTTGCGTGAATCTCAATGTCCGAAGCCTGCCCCTGCATACCGCCCATAGGCTGATGGATTAAAATCCTTGAATTAGGCAAAGCAAACCTTTTGCCTTTTGTCCCGCCGGAAAGAAGAACCGCAGCCATTGAAGCGGCCTGTCCTATGCAGATTGTAGTCACATCGGGTTTAATAAACTGCATTGTATCGTAAATTGCAAGCCCCGCGGAAACCGACCCGCCCGGAGAATTAATATAAATATAAACGTCTTTATCGGGATTTTCCGCCTCTAAAAACAAAAGTTGCGCAATTACAAGGTTTGCCACATTGTCATCAATAGGCGTCCCTAAAAATATAATGTTGTCTTTAAGCAGACGG
>JALWHA010000174.1 GCA_027038695.1 Acidobacteriota bacterium | reverse complement strand
TTAAATGAAACATCTTTCACATACTTGTTAACAAAGTTGCCTATTGCAAGCATTGACCACGCAAGTTCCTGTGTGGTGTAGTAGTAAGGCCTATCCCTTTTTGAAAGGCTTATTGACAGGTTGTTTATCAATTTAGCCAGCACGGCTTTGTCGTAGTTTATCTCTTCCCCGACAAATATTCTTATAGCCTCTCCCTTTAGAGGGGTGTAAAAGTCATCTTGCAGTTTTTCAATATTTTCAGGCTTTAACTTTAACCCCCTCTCAAAAAGCATTCTCGCTGTGTCACTTTCCCCGCAATTATAAAGTGCCGCTGTGTACCACATCAAGGGGGTAAGGTTAATTTTATGTTTGTTTACAATGTCTTCAAACTCCTGAATATCCGCCGGGTTCTTTTGTAGCCTGTCGCCCTTTGAAAGTACATAGACTGCAAAAGGAGGGATCTTGTCAAGGCTTTGAATGTAATTTAACCCTGCGTTAATTGCGGATTGAGGGACAGAAAAGCCAGAATTTTTGGCCTCAATTAAAACAAGGGTTGCATATGCGCTTGCCCATTCTTCAGGGTAAGAGCCTCCCGGCCAGTAAGAGAAGCCTCCAGAATAGGTTTGCATTGAAAGTATTTGGCCTATTCCGTCCTGAACATACTCCCTGTACTTTTCAAGGGTTATGTCTTTATCAATAAAGGGAAGGATTTTTTCAAGTTTAATCATTGCCAGTGTTTTTGTTGAAACCTGCTCAATACACCCGTATGGATAGCCTATAAGCGTGTTTGTAAAGTAAAGTTTGTTTATTCCCGGTATTGTTGAGATGTAAATCTCTCCCTCGTAGCCTAAACTTTCATAGTTTTCAAAGAAAGGCTTAATATTCTTTTTGTTTACATTTACTGTAAGGGTGCTTGTTGTGGTTGCCTTTGTGGTTGATGGGAATACCGGAATTGTGAATTCTTCTGCATACTGCTTTTCACCGTTGCCGAAAACAGTTATGCTTATCTTGAATTTTCCCGGTTTGTCGCCTGCGGTAAGGGGTATGAATACTGTTTTCTTGCCGTCTTTTGAAAGGGAGAAATCCTTGTTAAATTCGGATATGTCTGCATTTTCAATCTTTGCCCTCAAGGTTCCTTTAATCTCTTTCTTTGTGGTGTTTATCAGGGTTACGGGTATGGAAAATTTGTCTTTTAAGGTTAGAAACCTCGGTACTGTCGGTGTTGCAATTAAGTCTGATTTTACCGTTACATACTTTGAAATACCCCCTAATCTGTCTTTTGAAACAGCCGTAACCATTACCCTTAATTTGCCGTTGTACTGCGGGATTTTAACCCTGTACTTCAGATTGCCGCTTGAATCTGATTCCAGTTTTCCGCTCCATATTGAAACAATTCTTGTAAATTGAGGCTGAGCAAAGCCTTTCTTCTGCATTGCCATTCCCCCGCCTGTTGCAAGGTACTTCTTAACAAGCCAGCCGAAGCCGTCGGCGCTTTCAAACCCTAAGGCAATAGGCCTTAAAATACCGCTAAAGGCATTGGGGGATTTGAAGTTTGTAATCTGTAAAATCCCCTCGTCCACTATTGATATTGTAGCCTCGTACTCACCGTCCCCTTTCAGGTTTACAGTCAGGTAATTCCCCGGTTTTATCTCGTCGGGAATATTTAATTTCAGGTTAAGTTTCAGTTTGTTCGGGGTTATCTTTATCCTTCTTACCCCGAATGCCCTTGAGACAAGGTAATTGTCCCCTGTGTGGATTAAAAGTGCGGAAACATAGACGCAGGGGTAACCTTCCGGGATTTTGAAACTGAATGAGGAAATTTTCCCTTTTGCTTGCAGCCATTTGTACTCCAAGAGTTTGTCCGCTTCAACCGTCCACAGTATCTTTCCGTCAAACGGGATTTTGGTTTTAACGGTTGCTGTTTGGTTCACATCGTACCCTTTCTTGTCTGGTTTGATTAAAAGAACCTCCGGGGTTTCAGCCTTGTTGTCAATACTCCAGCCCCAGCCGTTTATAAAGAGTTGGCTGAAGTTTTTATCCCCGCTAACCTCTACAACCAGGTCGTCATAGGAAGACTGCGGGGTATAGTTTATCTCAAACCTTCCGTTTTTTGCAGTTAACTCCCTCTCTCTGGTTAAAGGGATAAGGGTTGAGTTCTTTCTCCATGAAAATTGGTCGTAGTAGTAGTAACTGTAATTGTAAACAACCTTGTAAATTCTGTACTTCAGTTTTTGAGGGTTGTTAACAGGCATACCTTTTTTGTCCAGTACAACCCCTTTTATCTTTAAAGGAACGCTTGCCGTTACCTTTGAAGCCCCGCACGTTAGCCCTATGTAGTAATCTTTAGGGTAAAGGGTTTTGTTGAATACCTTTTTGGTTACCCTGCCGCTTCCCGCTTCGCTTACCTCAAGGTAAACCTTAAAGTCAACAGGATTGTAAAATGCAGGCAATGATTTGAAGAATACCCTGATTTTTGCCCTGCCCTTTTTATCCAACCTTGTTTTGTCAATTGTTTTTGCAACGCTTGCCCTCTCATAGTAGTAAGGCAAAGGCCCGAATGAGTAGTTTTTGTACCCTTCAGGGGAGAAATCTGTTTCTGTAAGGGATATGTTTCCGCTAATGCTTTCCCCGCTTGCTGGAGCGCCGAAAAGGTAATAGGCTTCAGCCTCTATCGTGAAAGGCTGTTTTAGGTTTATGTGTTCTGGGAATTTTACCTTTAACCCCATTCTTTCAGGAGCAAAGGTTTCAATAAACGCCGATGAGGAGTATACATTTTTGTCGGCAATGAAAAGGTTAAACTGATACTTGCCTGTGATAAAAGAGTTTGAGGTTTTAAATTCAAACTCTGCAAAGCCGTTTTTGTCGGTTAAACCGCTTAACTCTTTAATCTTTTTCCCTTCCGGGTTTAATATTTGAATCTTTATCGGTATTGACATCGGCGAATAGGTCTTGTTTTTTCTGACAATTGCCGCAAAGTGCACCGTTTCTCCCGGCCTGTAAAGATCCCTTTCAAAGTACATATATGCGATATAGTCCCTCTGCGGGTTGTCCCCGTTTACATCAAAGTTTGAGGTAGGCAGTTTTGAGTTCCACAATTGAAGGTAAGTCCAGTCGTCTTTTGTTTTTGCCGTTATTAAATAACTTGATTTTTTGCCTGTAAGTTTTACCTCCGCAAAGCCGTTTGAGTCTGTCTTTGCACTTCCCTTTTCAATGTTTGCCGAATCGTATATCTTTACCTCTGCATTCTTAACAGGCGAGGCATTATCTGAATTTACAACCCATAGGGCAACCTTTTTGTCATTCCATTTTGAGATTATTGAGAGGTTGGATATAGTAAACTTCGCAGTATCATTGTAGTCCATCTTTGTCTCTTTTGAGTATGCTTGTGCTTTTAGTATGTAGATCCCCTTTTCAACTTTAGGGATAAGT
>JALWHA010000173.1 GCA_027038695.1 Acidobacteriota bacterium | reverse complement strand
GTTCCTTAGGCAATAATATTATTCCCTGCATAAATGAAAGGACATTCGGCATATTACGAAACTCAATACGTCCTGTAAGTGAGATTCCGTGAAAGCGCCAAATCTTTCCGTCCAATCCCTTGGGAACTTTTACCGTTATATAATCTCCGCTATCTTTTATGCCAACCTGTTTTATCAATTGTCCGTCGGGCCCTAATATTTTGTGTCCACTAGATGCCCAAAAATATTGAAAAACCTTCGTCTTTTTAGGCACATAAAAATACAAATCGCAATTAATGCCGTGATGAATAAAACGCTGTCCTTTCAGAGGGATTCCCAAAGGCTGACCTACTGGCACATAAATCCGCCATCCAGCACCCGAGTCATTAAATTCAAAATAATATACTCCTTCGGAAGGCACATTACAAATTAATCGATGCCTTTTCCCATCGAGTTTGATTTTTCCTTTCTTGATGATATTTCCATTAACATCTTTAAACTTATATTTGGCATCGGGACGATTCCGATACCAACTAATCAATCCGGTATCTACTTGTACGATTAAAGGCTTGCCTTCTACGCTATATAACACAAACTTTAACGCTCCGCTCCAAAAACCAGGGTCTTTATATTGCTTACACGTTCCGAATTTTACAGGCACAAAATTATCGGAAAACTTGACTTCATCAACGAGTTCATAATTAGGCTTAAAATATTTTAATCCTTCATTAAAAAACTTTTCTATCTCATTGTGGGTATAATCACTTTTTCCTATCAACTAAAACCTCTGCTGAAATTTTATTATAGAAATCCTCTAAACGCATTATGCAGCCAAAATAAGAAAAGGGGTTAAGAGGGACAGGCCTGCGAGACAAAACATCTTCAAGCGCATCCTTTTTTACGCGGTCAGGCACCTTCAACTCCCTTGCGATATACCTTCTTGTCAAATAAGAATAAACCTCGGTACACCTTTTTACTTTAGGGTAAAAAACAAACAAATAAATACCTTCAAAAACAAGGAAAAACAGTAACAAAAAATTTATGCCCCACCAAATATCTTGCAGATAGAAAGCAATAATTACCAAAAAAACAAATAAAAAACCAACAAAAAATAGCCAGGTTTTTACCTTTTCAAAAACAAAATCCTTAAATAGATCCCCCGCTTTTACAATTCCGTTTTTTTGCAGCAAAAACCTCTCAAACGGCTTCTCCTGTTTATTTACATCCTTCCCGGAAGGTAAAATTTCCATTTTCCTGCGGTAATTGAACGGAACCTGATAAATGGAATCAACAAAGTAAACCCTGCCCTTTTCATCGGTATACTTGTATACATCGGCTAAAAGGCTAAAAGAAAATACAAAAAGAAAAACAAAAAACAGCATTTTTTTCATAGCAATCTCCTTACAAGGTTAACAGCGTCAAAAGCATTCTTCCCGTAACCGTCCGCCTCTATCTCTTCGGCAAATTTTTTTGTTACAACCGCACCGCCTACTATTACCTTTACATCAGGAAGAGTTTCCTTTATCTTCCTTACAGTTTCTTTCATGTAAGGCAGGCTTGTAGTCATTAAAGCTGACAAACCTACAACCTTTGCATTTGTTGAGTTGATTTCATCTATAATTTCTTCAGGCGGTTTATCAATCCCGCCGTCAAAAACCGAAAAACCGAAACTCTTTAAAACAGTAAGCACTATATTTTTACCTATATCGTGAACATCATTCTGAACGGTGAAAAGCAAAATCCTTTTATTTGAACTTTTGGTTTTATGTTCACCTGCAGCAAACTCCTCTTCAAGGTAAGGTTTTATCACCTCAAAAACCGATTTCATAGTATCGGCTGCCACTAACAATTGCGGTAAGTAAACCAAACCGCTTTCAAAATATCCGCCTATTCTTTCCATATGCGCAATTAAGCCTTTTTCAAGCAAATAAGAAGGCTTTACCCCTTTTTTTAGCCTGAAATTTAGTTCTTCAGATAACTTTTCCAAATCTCCGTTTAACAAATACCTGCCCCATTGAGCAAACTCGCCTTCAAAATTGAGAATGTCCTTGCCAGAAACGGAAAAACCTTTACCCTCAAAAACCGCCCTGTAATTAAAAATCACAGAGGCTATATTTGGATCCGATATATCCAGAATAGAAGCGGTTAAGCCTTTCCCTATCAAATTGGCAAGCAAAAAAGCATTTAACCTGCTTCTGTCAGGCAAACCGTGAGAGAAGTTTGATAATCCTATAACTGTTTTATATTTTGATTTCTCAATCACTTCTTCCACAAAGCGATAATTTTCCACACCTGTTCCGAGAGTAAGAGCAAGAGGGTCTACAAAAATATCTCTTCCGGGAATGCCGTACATTTCAATCAGTTTATCAAGCAGTTCCAACCCGTTTAACCTCTCCCCTACCGTTCTGGGAATCCTTTTGCCGCTCATTAAAAGGACAATGATTTTCCCCCCGAATTTTTTATATAATTCAGCAACTTTTTTAAACCTATGTTCGGTTAAGTCAGCAGAATTGTATATGGGAGAACACGCACTAAAAAAAGACACATCTTCCATAACCTCCGGATACAAACTGTCAATTGACAAAACAGGCTTTGCTATATTCTGCAATGCAAGAACATCCCTTTTGGCCAACTCTATATTGTCTTTTGCAAACAAATCAATATTAAAATCAAGGCACTTTGCTCCGGCGGTTATCTGCCTGTTTACCTCAATTTCAATAGCATTTTGATAATCATTTAAGTAATTTTGTTTAAAAGTCTTGTTTCCCGACAGATTTAGCCTTTCACCTATAGGGAGAAATTCTTTTTCTTCAAAATCAATCAAAAAATCAGGGGAAACCAAAAAGTCTTTCTTTAGCCTTGTTGTATAACAATCTTCGTATGAATTAACAAATTCCTTTAAAACCTTTGTGTATTCGGGAGAAGAACCGCAACAACTTCCTATAATCCTTGCTCCGTTTTTCAGAAAAACATATGCAGCCGCTATAAAATCCTTTTTTACATCGGGATAGTAAACCCTTCCGTTTTTAAATTCAGGCAAGCCCGCATTGGGAGAGGCCGACATCGGCTTTGAAACATATTCAGAAAAGGATTTGAAGTTTTTTGCCATATCCGTTGAACCTGTTGAGCAGTTTAAGCCTGCGACGTCGCAGTCTATTGTTTCAAGAAAAGCGCCGCAGCTTTCCGCTTTTGCACCCTGAATCGTTGCCCCGTTTGAATTCAAAGTAAATTGAGCAATTACAGGAATTGAATTATCAACCTCTCTAACCGAATAAACAGCCGTCTTTAATTCAAGAAAATCTGAAAAAGTCTCAAATAGAATCCCGTCAACCCCGCAACCTAAAACAATCTCAGATGCTTTTTTGTAAAATTGAAAGAAAAAATCCATTGTTTCAACGGAATAAGTAAAAACAGAGTCACTCATAGGCCCAAAA
>JALWHA010000172.1:6442-10831 GCA_027038695.1 Acidobacteriota bacterium | reverse complement strand
AATGAAGAAGATGTATGAGTTAGGCTATCACACTGTTCATACCCCTGACGAATACGGTGGTTTAGGGCTTGACCCTGTATCTCAGCACATATTCTGGGAAGAATTAGGATACGGTAGCGTTGGTTTTGCCGTTTCTTTAGGGGTAAGTTTATTTGCCCCATTTATGGCTTCAATGCTTGCAGACGATTACATTGTTGAAAATGTTATAAAGCCTTTTGCAGATTGCAAAGACGCATCAATTATCGGCTGCTGGGCTATTACAGAGCCTAATCACGGAAGCGATACCCTTACCCCCGGAATGGAGCATTTCAGAAACCCGGATGTTGTTCAGGAAGTGAGGGCTCATAAAAAGGGAGACAGGTGGGTTTTAAACGGCCAGAAGTCTGCATGGGTTTCAAACGGCCCTATTGCAACTCAGGCACTGCTTTTTGTAAACATTGACAAATCAATGGGAATGGCAGGCGGGGGAATTTGCATTTGCGATTTAACACAGAAGGGTGTTGAAAAGGGAAAACCCCTTGACAAAATAGGGCAGAGGGAGTTGCCTCAGGGGGAGATCTACTTTTCAGACGCAGAGGTGCCTGAAGAGTTGATGATTGTTGACCCTGAAAGTTATGAGGTAATGACCGAGATTGTTATTGCAGAGGCAAATATGCATATGGGGGCATTCTTCACAGGGCTTGCTCAGGCTGCTTACGACCTTGCATTAAAGTATGCCACAGAGAGAAAGCAGGGGGGAAAATACTTAATTGAGCATCAGGATATAAAGAAAAAACTCTTTCACATGTTTACAAAGGTTGAAACGGCGAGGGCTTATTCAAGGGCTGTAATGAATTACAACTTAAACATTGCTCCCCCTATCGCAAAGTTCAGTTTATCTTCAAAGGTTTTCTGCACTCAAGCAGCCTTTGAGGTTTGCAATGAGGCTATTCAAATATTCGGGGGATACGGCTTAACAAAAGAGTATGAGATTGAAAAATTGTTCAGGGATGCAAGGGCAGGCTTGATTGAAGACGGCTCAAACGACACCCTTGCAATAAGCGGGGGAAATATGATTGCAGGGGAGGTATTTTAGATGTCTGCATACGTTGTGGGTTCCGGAATGATAAAGTTCGGCAAATACTCTGATAAAACTGTAAGGACAATGGCAATTGAGGCTATTAACCTTGCCTTAAAGGATTGTGGGCTTGAAAAGAAAGACATTGAATACGCATACTTTTCAAACACATTCTGGGGCATGTTTTCAAACCAGCACTCAATCAAGGGAGAGGTTGTTTTAAGGGCAATGGGGATAGGGGACATTCCTGTAATCAATGTGGAAAACGCATGCGCGGGGGGCTCAACAGCACTTCATATGGCATACCTGACCGTCCTTTCAGGTCAGGCGGATGTTGCCCTTGCGGTTGGTTCTGAAAAGATTACCTCTGACGATAAAATAAAATCCCTTTCCGCTTACGCTTCCTGTATGGATATGGAAAACTTCAAGTCTCACTTAAAAGAGGTGCTCGCATTGCAGCAAACCTTTAAAAACCTGGTTATTCCCGAAGAGGAGCAAAACTTAGACAAAGGCCGTTCCGTTTTTATGGATGTTTACGCAATGGGGGCAAGGTGGCACATGGATAAATACGGCTCAACCCAGAAGCAACTTGCGGTAATTGCCGCCAAAAACCACTGGCACTCTTCAATGAATCCACTTGCCCAGTATCAAATCCCAATGACACCTGAAATGGTTTTAAATGACCAGGTTGTTGTCTGGCCTTTAACCCGCTCAATGTGTGCCCCTGTGGGAGACGGTGCCGCAGCCTGTGTAATTGTCTCTGAAAAATTTTTGAAAAAAACAGGGAAGGAAAGGGCTGTGAGAATAAGGGCTTCAGTTTTGGCGCAGGGAAGAGACAGAGATGTTGACGAAGAGGATTTGGGAAAAAGGCTCGGCAGAATTGCTTATGAGAAGGCTTCCATTTCCCCTGAAGACATTGATGTTGCCGAACTACATGACGCAACCGCTTACGGAGAATTGCACCAGAGCGAAAATTTAGGCTTTTGCAAAGAGGGGGAAGGGGGAATAATTGCGGAAAGGGGAGAAACAAAGTTAGGGGGAAGAATACCCATAAACACAAGCGGCGGGCTTGAATCAAGGGGGCACCCGATTGGCGCTTCAGGGCTTGCCCAGATTCACGAACTTGTATTGCAGTTAAGGGGAGAGGCGGGAAAAAGGCAGATTGAAAACGCTAAAATTGGTCTTGCCCAAAACGGAGGGGGAAACATAGGGCTTGAAGAAGCGGTAATGGGTATAACAATACTTGAAAGGGCTTGAAATGGATAAAACAATTCTAATCACAGGGGTTGCCTCGGGAATAGGGGAGGCAGCCCTCACCCTTTTCTCAGAAAACGGATGGAAGGTAATAGGGGTTGATGTAAACGGGGAAGGCTTAAAAAAGGTTGAAGAAAAGTGTGTTTTCACCTTTCAATGCGATGTATCAAAGAGAAAGGATGTTGAAGCGCTTGCAAAAAGGTTGAAAAAGGAAAACATTGCCCTTGACGCACTGTTTAACAGCGCAGGAATATTGAGAATGGGTTTGTTTAAAGATATAAAGTTAAGCGAGCAGGTAAAAGAGATTGACATAAACCTCAAAGGAATAGTGAACACAACTTACCTTTTGCTCCCCTTCCTGAAAAAAGGCTCTGCAATTGTCCATATGTCTTCCCTTTCAGGGGTTTACGGCACACCTGAACTTGCGGTTTATTCCTCAACAAAGAGCGCCGTTAAAACATTAACCGAAGCGCTTAACATTGAGTTTGAAAAGGAAGGTATCTTTGTCTGCGACATACTTGTTGACTATGTAAAAACCCCCATGATACTAAATGCGGATTACAAAGCCACAAGTGTGAATAGGTTGGGGATAACCGTTTCCCCGCAACAGGTGGCAAAAACAGTATTCAAAGCGGTTTCAAAGAAAAGCAAAGTGCACCACTATGTGGGAATCAAGGCAAAAATCCTAAACTTCCTCGCCAAACTCTTCCCCTTCATGTCCCGCTTCCTGACAAAGTTAGTTGCGTTTAAGTAATTACCCCTGAATTACAGGCTTTCTCCCTATTGAGAAGTAATTGAAGCCTAACTCTTTCATTTTTTCAGGTTTGTATATGTTTCTTCCGTCAAAGATGGTGTTGGTTTTCAAGAGTTTTTTTATAATTTCAAAGTCAGGTTTTCTGAACTCCATCCATTCGGTAACAACTATTAAAGCGTCGGCATCCTGTAAAGCGCCGTATTGCTTTGGACAGAATGTGATTTTGTCTTCAATTCCTAACCTTTTAAAAACCCTTTTTGCGTTTTCTATAGCAACCGGGTCGTAAGCCTGAATTTTGGCTCCTTTTTCAATTAACCCTTTGATGATTTCTATCGCCGGAGCCTCTCTCATATCGTCTGTGTTAGGTTTAAAGGATAACCCCCATATTGCAAAGGTTTTCCCTTCAACATTGCTGTTAAAGAATTTCAAAACCCTGTCAACCATTATTTTTCTCTGGTCTTTGTTAACGTTTTCTACAGCCTCAATTACCTTTAGTTTGTGGCCGTGTTCTTCCCCAGTTTTCAAGATTGCTTTTACATCTTTTGGGAAGCATGAGCCTCCGTACCCCACACCGGGAAAGAGGAATGCAAGCCCTATCCTTGAATCGCTGCCTATTCCTATCCTTACTTTTTCAATGTCCGCCCCTACCTTTTCGGCAAGGTTTGCAAGGTCGTTCATAAAGGAAATCCTTGTTGCAAGCATTGAGTTTGCGGCGTACTTGGTTAATTCTGCGCTTACATTGTCCATTAATATTATTCTCTCTTTTTTCCTTACAAAGGGGGAGTATAAGTCAACCATAATTTTTCTTGCCTTTTCACTGTCTGTGCCTATTACAATCCTGTCCGGTTTTAGAAAATCCTGAACAGCCGCCCCCTCTTTTAAGAATTCAGGGTTTGAAACAACATCAAACGGGTGGGTTGTTATTTTTTCAACTTCTTTTTTCACCTTTTCGGCGGTGCCTACGGGAACGGTTGACTTGTTCACTATGATTTTATAACCGTTCATATGCTCCGCAATATCCCTTGCAGCCTGGAGCACATAGGAGAGGTCTGCGGAGCCGTCTTCCCCTTCGGGGGTGCCCACAGCAATGAATATTATGTCGCTTTTTTCAACCCCGTCTTTTATTGAGGTTGTAAAGAATAGCCTCTCTTTATTAACATTGTTTAAAACTATCTCTTTTAATCCCGGCTCATAGATTGGGATAACCCCTTTTTTCAATTTCTCTATTTTTTCTTTATCTATGTCAACACAAATTACTCTGTTTCCGCTGTCTGCAAAGCATGCACCTGCAACAAGGCCAACATAGCCTGTTCCGATAACACAA
>JALWHA010000172.1:0-6432 GCA_027038695.1 Acidobacteriota bacterium | reverse complement strand
AACCTTCATAACTCCTCCTTACAAAATGTGCAACTGAAATTATAGCAAACTTTCTTATTTTATAAAATTTCATAGCAAAATTGACGGCAAATGCTGCTTTTTTGGAGAATGAATCCGTGCAAAATCGCAATTAGCCTTTGTACTATCAACCTTTTTCTTGATTTTAATGTTTTTTGTTTTACAATATAAATAAGATTAGGAATTAAATTCTTAAAAAAAATTAAGGAGAGTTTTATGGAGATGATTTTATTGTTTAACGAAATGGAAGGCGGAAGTACTCCTCCCCCCCCGCCTCAAGAACCTCAAACCCCTCCTCCTCCGCCGACCGAGCCTCAAAACAAACAGCCTGAAAACACAGGTGACGTAAATGTTTTAATGGCTATTTTAAGTTATTTCGGGATTTTTGCACTTATTCCTTTTCTGGTTGAGAAGGAAGACGAGTTTATTCAATTCCACGCGAAACAGGGAATAACTCTATTAATTGCGGAGATAATTGTTTTTGTCGCATCTTTTATTCTCGGGTTTATTCCCGTGTTAGGTTGCGTGGTTGCAGTTGTTGAGATTCTTCTCTCTCTGGCTTTGTTTGTTTTTCATATAGTTCTTATGATTAAGGCCGCAAAGGGAGAATGGTACAAGATTCCTTATGTTTACGATTGGTCTTTGAAGATGTTTAAATAATTGAGATTAAAGATTTTTTACGGGGGGTTATCCCCCTTTTTTTATTTTAGGGAGAGGCATAACTCCCCGTTTTTTTCAATTGAATATCTGTTTTTAATTTCCTTGCAGTTAGTTTTTGTAAAGATTATGTGTGTGTTTTTGTTTTTCAAAATTAAAAAGTCGCAGTTTTTTGCGCAATTTTGTTCTTTTTTAAGACCGAAACAGAGTGTTTTGTTTTTAATCTTTACCTTTAACCCTTTGCCGTTTAACCGTAAAGATACATTGTTTTTTAATCTATATTCTTTCCCTTGTTTTAAATGTGAAATGCTTTTTATTCGGTAAAATTTTGCAAGCCACATTAATTTATATTTAAGATAAGAAGTAGAGATTTTTTCATTAATTACAAGAGATTTAACCTTTATTTGCCTGCATATCTTTTCAATTCTTTCCACATTCCTTGAATTCGGGTTTGTTATTACGAGGCAATTAATCTTGCCTATTCCCCTGAACCCCAATTCTTTTTTCAAACACATTGAAATAAAGTATGAATCTCCCGTGCCGATTAGCATACTGAAGTTTTTCATTTTTATTAAGGTGCATTGAGGGGATTTGCTGTCAAAAAAGCAGATTTTTGCAGAGTGTGGAAAACGTGGAATAATAAGGGAAATGGTTAATAAAATAATAGATGCGGCGAAAAAGGATTTAAGTCTTTTTTCGGTAAAAAAAACAAGGATTATCAATGCCGATACGAGAACAATAAGCAGAGAAGGGAAAACCGCAATTGAACTTGAAGGCAGGAAATTTAATAATGCCTTTATTTTTAAGGTGTACCATTGAAGAAATTCGGTTAAAGCGCCGAAAGATAGAAGATTCACTATGAAAATCCAAAAGAGAAATGTGATTAAAGGGATTAGCAACAGATTATAAATCGGGGCAAGCAAGGGGATATAGTTAAAAAAGTAGAGGTAAAAGGGGAGCATGGTAAAGAATGCCGCAAAGGGGATTAGAAGGTAAGAGAATAAGAGGGTTTTTCCTTTTGCCGTTATTACGATCCCGGCACTTGCAAAGAAACTCATTAAAAAGCCTGCATTGAATGAATTAAAAGGGTTTAATATAAGCATCAAAATACCTGCTATGCCGATTGCGTCAAGGGGAGAGATATCAATTCCGTCAAACTCAAATAAAAGGTAAACGTATAGCATAAGGTAGACTCTTAAAGCCGGCGGGGAAAAAGACGTAATTACCAGTAAAATTGTTAGCACAAGAACGGTAATCGCTTTTTTATATCTTTTTCTTAACGGTAGCGGGAAGAGTAGTATCCATAAAATTAAAGAGAATATGCCGAAGTGAAACCCTGACAGGACAAATAAATGATATACCCCCAACCCCTTAACTCTGTTTTTAAAATAAGAATCAAGGCTGTTTTTGTCCCCTAATATCAGGGCATTTAAGAATCTTTTAACCTCAATATCGGAAATTCCTTTTAAGAGGGCTTTTTTAAGGTTTAAAAGAGGAAAATTTCCCGTGATATGTATAAACTCTTTTCCTTTTACCTTTATAAAGCAGAGTTTATTTGTTGACAGCAGGTAGTAGTAGTTTGAAGAAAAGGTGTTTTTGTATAATTTTTCTTTTTCCAATAATCCCCTTATTTCAACTTTTTTCCCGGTCAGGTCATTAAATAAGAGAGGTGTTTTGACCGTGAATATTTTGAAAACCGCTATTCTGTTTCCTAAGCCTGTTTTTAAAAGGGGAACCAATACCCTTATTGTTGTATTAAAGGTGCTGTTTGATTGTTTCAGAACAACCCCTTTGCATTCAACAAGGCTGCCTGAGTATGTTTGCAGGGTTTTAACCGTTCCGTAACGGATAAACGAAGATACGAGAACAATTAAGGTTAATATTAAGGTAATTGAAAACCTGTTTCTGAAAAATTTAAAGGTTAAAAACAATAAAAGTAATATGTAAATGCCTGTGATGTACGGGAAAAACAGGCATAAAGGAACGGGAAGTAAAATTAAAAACAGATTAAAGGAGACATCTCTCAGCATCACCCGTTAAAGTAATTGCTTTCAAGGTACCATTTATAGCCTCTTGAAAACAGTACAAGTACAATGCTTGCCGCAGGAACGGCAACAAGTATACCTACAAAACCGAAAAAGTGTCCGCCTAGAAGGATTGCCACTATAACCATAACTGGGTGGAGGCCTACCTTTTCCCCGACAACCCTTGGAGAAATAACTGTTCCTTCAAGAGCCTGTGCTACCGCGAAGGTGCCTGTAACTCCCAAAAGGTTAACAAACGAGTGAGAATCTAAATAACTTAAAACCAGAGCCGGCACAAGGCCTATGGCTATTCCGAGATAAGGGATAATGTTGGCGAAGCCTGCCACTATGCCTATTATTAACGCAAGGGGGACATTGAAGATAGATAAGCCTATTGAATAGATAATTGCGAGAATAAAACTGACTATCATCTGTCCTTTCAGGAAATTTTTGATCTTTGAATCTATTTCTGAAAAAACGTCAACGATGCCTTCCCTGTATTTCGGAGGAAAAGAATTTTTGATTTTTTCGTTAATTTTATCAATATCTTTTAATAAATAAAATGCCATTACGGGAATTAAAAGAAGGTCCAATATGTTTAAAATAACTCCGATTATCCCTGAAAAAAAGGATTTGAAGAAATTTATAACCGGTTTAAACAGTTCAAACCCTATATTTTGAATTTTCTGTTTCAGGTAATCTACCTGGTCGGGATGTTTTTTCAGGTAATCGTTTACGACGGGAATAGCGCTTTTTTTCAGGGTGTTAACATAGGATGGCACTTTTTTGGAGAAAGCGGAAACTTCCTTTGAAAAAAAGGGCAGGGCAATTACAAAAAAGAGAGCCATAATTCCTATCAGTAGTGAAAAAAGAATAACAATTCCTCCGGTTCGGCTTATCTTTTTTGTTTCAAGCCAGTCAATTATCGGGTCAAAGACATAGGCTATAATAAAGGCTATTATTAAAGACGACAACACCCCCGATAGGGTAAACAACAGAAAACATAAGGTAACGATTACGATTGAGAAAAATATCCATTTTTTCATATTACGCTTCTAACTCCCTTTACAAGGTACATAATTCCCGAAAGCAGTGTAAAGAAGCCGATGATATAAACCGTTTCCTCAAGATAAACAAAGGGTTTTTGGTATGCGTTAAAGTATAAAATAAAGGATGCGCCGACTATCTGTACCACGGTTGAAATTTTACCGTAAATTGACGGGAGAATAGCGTTAACGTCTCTTGTGAAAAATACGATTACCCCTCCTATTGCGATAAAAACATCTCTGAAAATAATTAAAAGGGTAAGCCATACAGGAACTATATTGATATTCCCTATAGATTTTAGAGAGAGAACGATGTAGATTGAGATAAGCATAACCTTATCAGCCATAGGATCCAGGATTTTTCCTACATCAGTGACATTTTCCGTGTACCTTGCTATAAATCCGTCTAAAAAATCCGTAATCCCCGCTATTACAAAGGTGAAAAAAGCAAATTTATGGTAACCGTATACCGATGCGATAACAAATACCGGGATAAGAAACATCCTCGTTAAAGTTAAGGTATTCGCTAACCCGAAAGCCTTTATGTAGTTGATCGGGTGATTTTTCTCCACATAGCCCTCCTGTTTATAAGAGTTCAGCCGCTCTCTCGGCAAGATACGACCTTTCTCCTTTGATAAGGGTTATGTGTCCGAATATAGGTTCCCCCTTAAAGTGTTCAACAAGATAGGACAAACCGTTGGTATTTGCGTCTACGTAAGGGTTATCAATCTGGTATGGGTCCCCCGTCAGTACTATCTTGGTTTTTTCCCCCGCCCTTGTGATAATTGTTTTAACCTCTAAAGGAGTTAGGTTTTGTGCTTCGTCAATTATAATAAACTGTTCGGGAATGCTTCTTCCTCTGATATAGGTTAAAGGTTCAACCTGAAGTATGTTCTGGTTTTCAAGTTCGGTATAGGATGGGACAGAATACTCTTCGTTTCTGCTAATTATAAAATCAAGGTTGTCGTAAAGGGGTTTCATCCACGGCCCCATTTTGTTTTCAACATCTCCCGGCAGGAATCCTAAGTCTTTACCCATAGGTATTACCGGTCTTGAGATTAAAAGTTTTTTATATGTGTCTTCGTCTGCAACCTGCATTAAGCCGGAGGCTATGGCAAGTAGTGTTTTCCCCGTTCCCGCTTTCCCTACAAGAGTTACAAGGTTAATTGACGGGTCAAGTAAAAGTTCAAAGGCAAACGTCTGTTGTTTGTTTCTCGGTGAAATACCCCAGACATCGTCAACTTCTTCTATTCTTTTAAGGACGTCGGTTCCGAATTCTCCTGTTTTGTAATATCTTGCCAGAGCCGTATTTTTCGGGTTTTCCGAGTTGATCAATGTAACAAATTGATTGGGAAGAAGCTCAAGATCTTCAGGCCTCGGGATGACCCCTTCCTCATAAATACGTGAAACCAAACTGCCGTTGCAGTAGTAATCTGTTTCTCCGGAAAACAGTTCACCTATTTCAACCCTGTCGTTTTTGTAATCTTCTGATTTAACTCCCACCGCGTCAGCCTTAATTCTTAAGTTTGCGTCTTTGGTAACGAATATAACCTTTTCTCCTATCGCTTCTTTTTCTTTAGTCAATTCCAGAGCCACGTTTAAAATTGAGTTGTCGGCGGGATTTCCTATTTGAGGCCAGAGGTCTACCTGTTTTCTTGAAAAAATTATTCTTAACGTACCTAAATTTTCTCCTAATTTAACCCCTTCGTCCAATCTCCCTATTTCTCTCATGCTGTCTAAAAACCTGGCTACATACCTTGCATTTCTTCCTAATTCATTCATATTTTTCTTAAATTTATCTATTTCTTCAATAACCACAATCGGTATATATATGTCGTTATCCTCAAATTTTTCCAATGCTTTGGGGTCATGGAGTAAAACATTGGTATCTAACACGAAATTCTTCTTTGCCATGTGTGCCTCCGTAAATTTATCTTTAACAAAACTTTAACATAAAAAAACTATTTTTAAAAGAGTCTGGGGGTTTAAAGGACAGTAAAAGATGTTGTTTTTTACCTTAAAGATTGGATAAAACTCTCTACAAGCCTTTTAAATTTAGGATCCGAAGCCATCTTTTTTTCAACCTGATTGCAGGCGTACATTACGGTGGTGTGGTGCTTGTTACCAAATGATTTGCCGATTTCAGGAAAAGATAGATTGGTCAGCTGCTTGCATAGATACATTGAAATCTGTCTCGGCAACACTATGTTTCTTGAGTTGTTCTTTTCTTTTAATTTTGCTACAGGTACTTTGTAATAGTCTGCTACAAATTTAAGAATTCTATCCGGGGTTATAACGTCGTTTTCATCAATTATGTTTTTTAAGGCATCTTTTGCGATAGCCACGGTAATAGGAGAGTTTTTTAGCCTTGCGATAAGCCCGCATTTTTTTAATGCACCTTCAAGTTCTCGTACGTTTTTCTTTAATTTTGCTGCTATAAAATAAACAGCCTCGTCGTCTATCTCAAACTTAAAAATTTTAGCTTTTTTGGTTAGAATAGCTATTCTTGTTTCTAATTCCGGCGGTTGCATATCCGCGACAATGCCCCATTTAAACCTTGAAACAAGCCTTTCCTGAAACTGATAGATTTCATTTGGGAGAGAATCGGAAGAAATTACAATCTGTTTCTTTTTATCAAATAATTCGTTAAAAGTACTAAAAAACTCTTCTTTTGTCCCGCCTTTGTT
>JALWHA010000171.1 GCA_027038695.1 Acidobacteriota bacterium | reverse complement strand
ATGTAGAGATAGCCTGATATTGCTGCCCTGGTTACAGGGAATCCGTAATTTTTTACCGCCTCGTCCCATTTTGCCCCGTGTTTAACTAATAGTTTGCAGATTATCAGGTTCCCTTTGAGTGTTGCGTAAAAAAGCGGGGTCTGGTTTCTTTTGTCCCTTGCGTTTACATCTGCACCTTTTTTAATCAGGTATTCCGCTATGTCTGTGTTTTCGTATTCTACAGCCCGGTGTAGCAGTGTTTCTCCCTCAATATCCTTTTTGTTGACATCAAAGCCTAAATCTTCAACAAAGTATTTGACTATGTTGAGATGGTTGTTAATGATTGCCAGGGTTACCGGGAAGCCGTATTGTTTTACAGGTTTGTCCCATTTAAGTCCTTTATTTACTAAGAATTTGCATATTTCAAGATTTCCTCCTCCTATAGCGGCGAATAGCAGGTTTTGGCCATATACATCTATTCCGTCAATTTTTGCCCCGTTCTGCATAAGCAGGTCAAATATTTCTTTATTGCCTTGACTTGCTGCCCAGAAAATAGGAGACCAGCCGTCTTTGGGGATAATATTTACATCTGCACCTTTTTCTATGAGGTATTTTACAATGTCTTTGTTTCCTGAGAATGCTGCCATTACAAGCGGGGTTGAGTTTACATCAAAGTATCCGCCGTCAGGCAGTTCAAATTTGTTTTTTATTTTTGCATTCACATCTGCGCCGTGTTCAACAAGGATTTTCACAATTTCAGGGGAGGTTCCATTTAAACAGGCATTGTGAAGGGGGGTTAAGCCGTCTTTGTCCCTTGCATTCACATCTGCGCCGAATATTATGAATGTTCTGCAGAGCAGGGGGGAGTTTTTTCCTATTGTATAGTTGAGGCTTCCCCGGCTTCGCATGTATTCTATTTTGGTTATGATTATTGCGAAAATCACCATTAAGATTGCTAAGATTCTGAGAATGTTTAGTATTCTTCTCATTTTTTCCCCTTTAATTTAAAATCTTTTTCCCCCGTATTGTTTTAAAAGTTGAACTATGTCACGATGTTTGTTCTTTTTAGCCAGTGCTAAGGGGGTGTATCCTATCAAACTGATTTTTCCCTCTATTTTCCCTTTGGCGTTTGGGTCTGCTCCGTGTTCAAGAAGGTATTTGCATATCTGGTAGTATCCTTTTTGTGCTGCAAAGTGTAACGGTGTGAATCCTTTGTAAAATGAGGTGATTTTTGCGTCCACATTTGCGCCGTTTTCTATGAGGAGTTTGCATATTTCAAATTTTCCGTCAAATGCTGCTTTGTGAAGGGGAGTCCAGCCGTATTTGTCCGTTGTGTTTACATCTGCGCCTTGGTTAATTAAGAGTTTGCAGATTTCCATGCTGTTTTGTTTTATGGCGTAGTAGAGTGGAGTTTGGGACTCAATGTTATCCTGAATGTTAGTTTTTGCGCCGTGTTTGATTAAGAGTTTACAGAGTTCAATGTTGCCGGTTTCAACAGCAAAGAAAAGAGGTGTTTTTCCGGCTCTGGTTATTGCATTGGGGTTTGCGCCGTGGTCTAAAAGTGTTTTGCAGATTTCAGGGTGATTTTCGCTTATAGCCAGTATAAGTGGGGTGTAGAATGTGTTATCGGCGGGGATATCAGGTTTTGCGCCTTTGTTTAATAGGTAGTTCACAATGTCTTTGCAGCCAAAGTATGCAGCCCAGTGCATGGGGGTTAATCCTAAATTGTCAGGTTCGTTTGTGTTAAATTTTATTGTGTCAACAAAGTATTTAACAATTTTTAAGTTGTTATTTAGTATTGCAATGTTTATTGGATAGGTTAATCCATTAATTTTATCTTTCTGGTTTAGGTTGTACATTTCGGTTTGTGTTAATGAGGCTTTGTCTTTTTTCAAAGTGTTTGGCCCATACTTTGCTCCGTGTTTAACTAACAATTTGCAGATTTTTAGAGAGCCGCTGTTCACAGCATAAAAAATCGGCGTTACCTCGTTATTGTCTCTTGCGTTTACATCAGCGCCTTTTGTGATTAAGTATTCCGCTATTTTAGCCTGTCCGTAATTTGCCGCCCAGTGAAGGAGTGTCCAGCCTGCTTTGTCTTTTTTGTTCACATCAAATTTTAAATCTTCAATAAAATACTTGACAACATCAAGATGGCCTTTTCTTGCTGCCTGTGATACCGGGAAGCCGTAATCTGTTACAGCCTCATCCCAGATTGCTCCGTGTTTTATAAGTAGTTTGACAGTTTCAAGGTGGCCGTGTCGTGCTGCGTAGAACAATGGTGTCAGGCCATATTCATCTTTTTTATTTACATCTGCGCCGTGTTCAATAAGTAGTTTGCATATTGTCGCATTACCTGAGTATGCTGCTACTATTAGGGGTAGTAAATTTGAAATTGTGTCTTCTTTGTTGGGATTGTAACCTTCTTTTAAGAGTTTTTTGCAGGTTGAAATATCCCCTTTAAATATTGCTTTAATGAGGGGATTGGTGTCTGCCCCATGTTGAATAAGGAGTTTGCAGATGCCAAGATAGCCTTTTATTGCTGCCACATGAAGCGGTGTCCAGCCGTCTTCATTTTTTGCATTTGTGTTTGCGCCGTTTTTTAAGAGTAGTTTGCAAATATCAAGATTGCCATTCAATGCAGCCCAATGAAGCGGTGTTGCGCCTTCTTCGTCTTTCGCATTTACATCTGACCCGTTCTTTATCGCTGTTTTTACCTTTGCGATATCGCCGCTTTTCACTCCGTCAAATAGCATTTTGGTGTAGTTTGTGCTTTCTGCAAATCCTGAAATAACAAAGTTAATGGTAAAAACTAATAGCAATAAGCGAATTATATGTTTTCTTTGCTCCACAGGTTTCCTCCTTTTTATTTAAAATTTGTTTTTCATTCTTTCGTAAAGTATTTTAATTTTGTCTGAAAAACTCATTTTCCCACCGTGTTGTTTGAGAAGGTTGACAACTTTTTTAGAATTTTCAGAGAAGTATGAGTACCGTGCTGCGTAATAAAGTGGAGTGTGGCCGTCTTTATCTTTTGCATTCACATCTGCGCCGTGTTCAATAAGGAGTTTGCATACATCAAGGTATGTTGCACTATTATCACAATTGTATGCAGCATAGTGTAGGGGGGTTGAGTTATTGTTATCTTTTGCATTTACATTAGCGCCATGCTTTATCAGGAGTTCACAGGTGAAAAGATTTCCCTCTCTTGCTGCATAGTGAAGGGGGGTTGCGCCGTATTTGTTTGTTGTTTTTGTATCTGCGCCGTGTTCAATGAGGAGTTTACATATTTTTTCAAGTTGTTTTTTTCTTTCTAACTCATAATAATTTCCCGGAATTGCTTTTATAAGGGGAGTGTCGCCTTCGTTGTCTTTTGCATTCACATTGGCACCTTTTTCAACAAGGAGTTCGCAGGTTTCAAAATTGCCTCTCCACGCTGCTTTATGAAGCGGTGTCCAGTCATAATT
>JALWHA010000170.1 GCA_027038695.1 Acidobacteriota bacterium | reverse complement strand
GCCATACACTCCTCAAGTATCAATTTTAATATAAACTTTAATTTTTTGATAGAAAAAAGGAAAAGTATATTAAGCCTTTTGGTAAAATAGCAGAAGGAGAATATGAAAATGCCTGAAAAAAAGGATGAGAATGTGAATTCTGATAAGGATATAAAAAGGGTTTTTAAGAACCTTTTTTCCCTTTTTTTTCTAAGGGGAAGTCTTCATTTTCTTCATTTTATTACCTATCCCTTTTTAATGAGAATGCTTGGGGTGGAAAGGTTCGGGCTTGTTGTGTTCGGGCAATCGGTAATAATGTTTTTTTCAATAATTACAGATTTTGGTTTTAATTTAAGCGCAGTAAAGCAGGTTTCCGTTGAAAGGGAAGATAAAAAAAGGGTTGAAGAGGTTTTTAATTCTGTTTTCTTGGTAAAGATTTTTCTCGCAATAATTACTTTTGTTATTCTTTTGGTGCTAATTAATTTTGTGGAAAAATTTAAGGCGGAAAGATTGTTCTTCCTTTTAATGTACGGATACCTTGTGGGTTATGTGATTTTTCCTATATGGTTTTTTCAGGGGATGGAAGATATGAAGTATATAACCTATTTTAATTTAATCGGTAGGTTTATTTATACTGTACTTTTATTTGTTTTTATTAGAAAACCTGGAGATTATCTTTTAGTTCCGATATTTTTGTCTGTTTCAATGATTTTAACAGGATTGTTTTCTTTTGTTCTTGCTATAAAAAAATATAATTTGAGAATTTTTATTCCGTCTTTTCAACAATTGTGGGAAACAGGAAGAAAGAGTTTCCACTTTTTTTTATCAAACCTCTTTGTCTCTCTGTACAATTACAGCAATGTTATTTTTATAGGTTTGTTTTTGGGAAACGAAGCGGCCGGCTTGTATTCAATGGCTGAAAAAATATTCCAGGCTGTAACCTCACTTTACTATCCCCTTCACGATTCCCTTTATCCCTATATGGCTAAATTTAAAAATTTCTCTTTTTACAAAAAAATATTCAGATACTCTTTTTTACTCAATGTTGTTATGCTCTCAGTGATAATTTTTACCTCAAAATGGATTATACTTATCGTCTATGGAAAAACCTATGTGCAGTCTGTGACGGTATTGAAAATTTTATCCGCATGCGGGGTTATCTATCTCCCGGCATTACTTTTAGGTTACCCTTTGTTAGGTGTTTCAGGTAAGGATTCCCTTGTTAACAATTCAATTATTTTTGCTTCGGTTTTGCATGTCGGTCTTTTGTTGATTATTTCACCGTTAGCGACTATCTATCTTGTGGCTGCATTGACTATTTTTACTCAACTTATTCTTTTGCTTATCAGATTGTACGGCATCAGTAAGGTTAAATTAATTTGAAACCCTTTAAAATTGCTGTAAAATCTTATACGAGGTAAATATGAATGAATTAAAGGTTCTTAAAAAAAGAGATAAAAAGATAGTTGAAATAAAAAATACAAAAGTGGGAAGGGGGCATTTCCTCTTCTGTGCCGGGTCTTGCGCAGTAGAGTCAAGAGAGGTGATGCAAGATTTAGCCTCTTATCTTAAAGATACCCCCGTAAACCTTTTAAGAGGGGGGGCATTCAAGCCGAGGACTTCTCCCTATTCATTTCAGGGGTTAGGGGAAGAAGGACTTAAAATTTTAAAAGATGTAAGTGAAAATCTAAATATCCCTTTTGTTTCCGAAGTAACCGATACAAAGTATGTTGAAGTTGTCGGTAGATATGCAGATTGTTTTCAGATAGGTTCAAGGAATATGAGTTCTTTTGAATTGTTGAAAGAGGTAGGCAAAACAGGAAAGCCTGTGCTTTTGAAAAGGGGAATGGCTGCAACTGTTGAAGAGTTTTTAAATGCCGCGGAGTATATCTTAAACGAAGGAAACGAGAACATTATTCTCTGTGAAAGGGGGATACGTTCTTTTGACCCGAATTTTCGGAACATACTTGACTTAAATGCTGTTGCTTATTTAAAGGATAAAACATTCCTGCCGGTAATAGTTGACCCGAGCCACGGAACGGGAAGAAGAGATATTGTTGAAAAACTTTCTGTGGCTGCGATTGCGGCGGGGGCAGACGGTTTAATTGTTGAAACTCACCCTTATCCTGAAAAGGCACTGTCAGACGGTTTTCAATCTTTAAATATGGATGAGTTTTTAGCTCTTGCGGATAAAGTAAAAAGCCTTGCCTCTGTTTTCAAATATGAAATCTCATGAAAAAATAGAAAAAATAATGCAAACTCTTTTTGAATATTACGGCAGTTTAAACTGGTGGCCCGCTGATACTCCGTTTGAGGTTTGTGTTGGGGCAATTTTAACCCAGAATACAGCCTGGTCAAATGTTGAAAAAGCGATTGAAAATTTAAAAAAGGAAAACCTATTGTCTTGTGAAGCAATTTATATGACAGACATAAATGTTCTTGCTGAACTTATTAAGCCTTCAGGTTACTTCAATCAAAAGGCAAAAAAGTTGAAAGCGTTTTGCGGGTTTTTAAAAGAAGGGTTTAACTGGAATCTTGATACTTTCTTTAATTCCGCTTCAATTGAAAAGTTAAGGAAACAACTTCTTTCAATATGGGGTGTAGGAAAAGAAACGGCGGATTCAATCTTGCTTTATGCTGGCGAAAAGCCTGTTTTTGTGGTTGACGCATACACAAAGAGAATTTTCTCAAGGCACGGTATCTGCAAAGAAAACATTGATTATGACAAACTCAAACTTTTGGTGGAGAATTCAATTCAAAGGAATGTAGAATTTTACAATGAATTTCACGCATCTTTGGTTTATGTGGGAAAAGATTTTTGCAAAAAGAAAAACCCTCTCTGTGAAAAATGCCCTTTGAAAGATTTGTAATTTTGGTTTTTTTTTACTGTTTATTCTGTCATAATTATAGGGATAACAATGTTAGGAGTGATTTATGAGAAAGATTTTGCCTGCAATAGTTTTGGTTTGTGTGTTTTTGTTTCTAACTGCCTGCAACAATAAAAAGGACTACTATGAAGGCAGCGGCAAGGTAATTGCAAATATCAATGGCTACAAATTAACCGAAGACAAGTTTAACTTGCTTATTCAGTCTTTGCCGGCAAAGGCAAAACAGCAGTATCAGGGTGAGGAAGGAAAGAAAAAATTGCTTGAGCAGTTGGAAGTTCAAAAACTGTTGGTTCAGGAAGCAAAGAAATTGGGGCTTGATAAAAAGCCTGAATTTCTGGTTAAAAAAGAGATGGACGAAGATTCCCTTCTCTTGGAGCAGTACTACAAATACCTTTTTGATAACTATAAGCCTGACGATAAGGCATTAAAGGATTTTTACAATTCCCATCCCGAACTTTTTGCTCCGAAAGAAGAGTTTGAGGCATACCATATCCTTGTTACCCCTCAAAAAGACCAGAAGGTTTTCAACACAAAAAAATCTGACGCTAAAAATGAAGCGGAAGCACAGAAAAAATTGAAAAT
>JALWHA010000169.1 GCA_027038695.1 Acidobacteriota bacterium | reverse complement strand
AAGGAACATTTTCAATTTTATGGTATCAATAAAAAAAGGCGGCATATTGCCGCCTTTCAGGTTTTTATCAAAATTAAACGTTATTCCGCTTTTTCTGCAAGTTCTTTGAGCATTGTTCTGGTAACTGATTTCGGCCTTTCGATAGGAGAACCTAACGCCCTGTCCCAAATGATCTGAGCAGTAATACCCATTGCCCTTGAAACGCCGAAGAGAACGGTATAGAAATCAAATTCCCTTACACCGTAGTAGTACTGGAGAACACCTGAGTGAGCGTCAACATTCGGCCATGGGTTTTTAGCTTTACCGTGTTGTTTCAATACTTCGGGAACAACCTCGTAAATATTTGAAACAGTTTTGAAAATAGGATCTTCAGGCAGGTATTTGAGAGCGAATTCTCTCTGAGCAGCGTATCTCGGGTCTGTTTTTCTCAAAACAGCGTGTCCGTAACCGGGAATTACCCTGCCGCTATTTAAGGTATCCCATGCATATTTTTCAATTTCTTCTTTGGTCGGAGTTCTTCCGCCGAAGTGGTCCATCAGGTTAAGTATCCATTTCAGACATTCCTGGTTAGCGAGGCCGTGAAGAGGACCTGCAAGCCCGTCCATTGCAGCGGAAATAGCATAGTAAACGTCTGAAAGTGCAGATGCTACAAGGTGGCCTGTGTGTGCCGATACGTTTCCACTTTCATGGTCACTGTGAAGAATAAGGTAAAGCCTCATCAGGTTTTTGTATTCGGGGTTTTCAACACCCATCATATGAGCGAAGTTACCGCCCCAATCTTCGTTCGGGTCAGCGGGAATATGTACGTCTTCTTTATACTTTCTTCTGTAAATGTATGCGGCAATTAAAGGAAGCCTTGCAAGCAACCTGATTGAATCTTCAAGCATAGGTTCCCACATCTCAGCCTTTGTCATGCCTTCGTCGTATCTTTTCCTGAACTGCGATTCCCTTTCCATTGTTACTATTGCCGTAGAGAACATTGCCATCGGGTGAGAATCGGCCGGCATTGCCCTTAAAACATCAATAACGTATTGAGGAAGATAAGCATATTTTTTAAATTCTTTTTCAAGGCTTAAAACTTCTTCTTTAGTCGGGATTTCCCCTGTTAAAAGAAGCCACCAGAGGCCTAAAGGATACGGTTCGTCGTTTTCACCTGGTTTGGGAAGAAGCTTTTGTACTTCGGGAATGGTATGGCCTCTAAACCTGATTCCTTCAAAAGGGTCAAGGTAAGAAGTATCGCATACGAGAACTTTGCATCCCCTGATGCCGCCTATAACCTGGCCGCATTTTACTTCGTCAACCTTCTTGTCCGCTAAGGCTTTTAATTCCTTGTAAGCCTCTCTTTCTTGAGGAATAAGCGTAGAAAGTTTTTCTTTTAATAACATTTTTCACCTCTCTATGTTTTTTAAGGGGTTAATACCTTTATGACTGACGCACTGATTCTTTTTAATTATACTAAAAATAAAATAATGACAACTAAAAATTTTTTTTCACATTTGTTTTTTTTATTTTTGATTAGCGTCAACTGAAAAAAACGAAAATTTATGTAACAATATTAAAGAGTAATTGAAAAAGGGATTAAGATGAAAGAGAAAAATAAATTTATTGAGGGACTAAAAACATTATTTGCTTTGTTCCCTATTATCTTTTCCATAATTGTACTGGCGGCACATTTTTCAAGGCATAACGTATCTTCGTTGACTTTTTTTGCCCTTTTTTCCCCTTTATTGCTTTTTTTTAAAAAAGAGTGGGTAAAAAAAGTTACCGTTTTTTTTCTTGCCTACGGTTTTTTTGAGTGGATAAGGACAACATATATTTTGACAAGGATAAGAATTGAAAATCATTTACCGTTTTTGAGAATGATATTTATTCTGGTTACGGTAGCTTTCTTAACATTAATATCGGGGCTTGTTTTTAAAACAAAGAGGTTGGAAAAAAGATTTTCGTTAAATCCTAATACATCTTCAATGTCAGCATGGGCTTTTGTCTTAACGGCTATTGTATTAATTATCGCAAGTTTTAGAGCACCGCTAAAGATACTTCTGGCAGATAGATTTTTGCCGGGTAGCGGCGGGGTTGAAATACTTTTGCTTGCCACATACTCGGCATTTGTTGTTGAATGGCTCTTCAATGCAAAAAAGATTGACGGAATAAGAAGCAGAATGTGGTTGTTTTTTTCCATTGTTTTCTTTTCTCAGGTAATTTTAGGACTTTTAGGGTTTAACAAATTTTTAATGACGGGAAAACTTCATCTTCCCGTACCTGCAATGATTGTAGGGGTACCTGTTTACAGGGGGTACGGATTCTTTATGCCTATTCTTTTAATTGTAACAATTATTTTTGTGGGGCCTGCATGGTGCTCTTACCTGTGTTATATAGGAGCGTGGGACAACTCTTTTGCAAGAAAAACAAAAATTCCTAACCCCTTTTCCGTTAAGTATAGAATTTTTCAAGGTGTTATTTTGATATTAATAGTCTTAGGTGCTTATTTTCTAAAAAAAATTGGAATAAATTGGGTTATTGCTTCTGTTTTAGGCGGGTTGTTCGGAATTGTCGGAGTGGGAATAATGCTTTTTGTTTCAAGAAAGTTGGGAGTAATGGTTCATTGCACAACATATTGCCCTATAGGAATTATTACAACCACATTAGGTAAAATAAATCCCTTTAGAATCAGAATAAACAGGGACACCTGTACAAACTGTATGGCGTGTACCCTTGCATGCAGGTACAATTCATTAACGGCTGAAAACGTTAAAAACGGGAAGGCAGGGTTCTTTTGTACTCTTTGCGGGGACTGTCTAACCGCATGCCCGCATACTTCAATTGAATACTCTTTTTACAATAAGTACACAATAAAGGCAAGAAAGATCTTCTTTATCCTTATTGCGGTTTTTCACGCGGTTTTTCTTGGTGTCGCAAGGATTTGATTATACCGGGATCTCAATTACAAATGTTGTGCCCTTAGGAAAATTATCCTTTACAAACACGTGGCCGTTATGCGCATGGATAATATTTCTAACGATTGCGAGGCCTAATCCGTCACCTTTAGGCTTGGTTGAAAAGTAGGGAATAAATATTTTTTCTTTCAGTATTTCCGGGATTCCTTTACCCGTATCGGATATTTCAATATTAACCTTTTGTCCAGAAGCAAAGTAGATTGTTTTTACGGTAATGGTACCGCCCCCTTCCTCTTCTACTGCGTTAACGGCGTTTTTAACTATATTCATAATTGCTCTTTTCATAAGTTTTTTGTCTATATTTGTGTTGGGTAATTTTTCGGCAAGCATTTTTTTTATTTCAATATTTTTAGGTAATGAAGAGTAAAGGGAGAGTATATCTTCAATTAGGCTATTTAAATTAGTGGGTTTTAATTCCGGAGGGGGCATTTTTGCGTACCTTGAAAAGTTTTCAATCAAAAATTGCATGGCGTTTATCTCTTCAATCATGGGTTTT
>JALWHA010000168.1 GCA_027038695.1 Acidobacteriota bacterium | reverse complement strand
CTTGATAATAGCAACCTTTAATTGCCATTTGTCTTTATTTAAAAGTTTTTCAGGGTTGTCAACAATAAACATTGCGTAAAATTTTGTGTTTATGTCGGCATTTAGAAGATCTTCCGCTTTTGCAACCCCTTTTTTCTTTAATCTGTATAGTGAGTAAACGGTTTGATAAGGGTTTGTTTTGTAAAAATCTTTCAGTGTTTTATCGTTCACAAGTTTTCCCGCCCTCCAGAGGTTAAAGGCAATCTCCTTGCCGTATCTGTTTTTCTGAATTTTGTTTCTGTTTAAAGCAATGTTAAATGCTATCTTGTCCTTTGTATTAAGCATTGCGGTGGCCACCTTGCTTGAAAACCTTAAATTACCTAAAACCCTGACAAGGCTTTTGCGGGGAAAGTTAAAGCCGGAAAACATTGAGGCAACAGCAAGGGCATCGGCAATTTCTTTGTTTTTCCCGAATTTTTCTGCAACAAGCTTGTAGGTGTAAAAATCCGGAATCCTTCCGCTTGCTATGGCAATTTTTTTTATAAGTTGTTTGTCATTTCCCGCTTTTAAGTAGGCTTTTCTCAAATAAACGATATTCCTTTCGTTTTCCGATTTTAATACCAGGGCGTTTACATAATCCCTTTTAATTGTGTTAGTTGAACAGGAAAGCAAAAAAATAAAAAATAAAGGCAAAACTATTTTTCTCATAATCTTCTCCGAATTTTTATAAATTGATTTTACTATAAAAACAAAAAAAGGGGGCAAAAAGCCCCCGTGATTTTTAGAAAAAAGAGAATTATTTAAAAAACCTGTTAACACCTATTACCAATTTCCCCGATTTAAACACTACATCACCGTAAAGTTTGTACCCTTCCGGGCAAACAGGGGGGATTGAAGTCGCTTTTAGAGTAATTTCCTTTTCAATAAAGGGATATAAGGTTACTTTTGTCGGCTCAAAAGAAACAGGTTTGTCAAGGTAGAGTATCCTGTCAACATGTAATTTTATCCCTTTAATCCCCTTTTTAAAAAGCGCACCCATTACTTTAAGGGTGTATTTACCTGAAGGAAGCGATTCCGCATCAACAATTAGTTCATTGTAACTAAAACCTGTTTGAACAACCGCCTTGCCGCCGCTATTGTAAACACATACCGCAATGTCTGTAAAGTGGTTAAAATCTTCCTTTGAAAGGGATAATACAAACCTTGCCGATTTTATCCCGTTGCCAATTGTAAAAGTGGTTGAGTAGTTGCCGCCTTTCATATCAACGGTTTCAGATTTGAAGTATCCTGATAATTTGCCGCTTACATTGACTTTCTTTTTTTCAAGGGAATCAAGGTAAGATTTAAAGGATATTTCAGGCTTTTTGCCTGCTTCAAATTTGAAGTTTACGGGGGAAACCGCTTTTACGGACTGTAGATAAACCTTGCCTGAAAACCTGACAGACGCCTTCTGTTGAAAATGGCAGAAAGGCACAATTTCCCATACTCCTGCTTTAATGTAAGGATATGCAATTGTAAGGGTTTTAACAGTAGGAGCGTCTTTTGAAGGTTTTACCTTTACCCTCCCTATATTATGACCGTTCGGGTCAAAGATCTCCATGTACAGTTTGCCGTAATTTCCCGCCGGAACGGTAAAGTTCATTGTAAATTCATTAATCCCTTTGGGAACATAGAAGAAAACCCTTTTGTAATGAGAAGGAGACAAGTCGGTATTCGGGATTGTTATTGTTCCGTTTTTATCCGCAAAGTTGGGAACAACAATTGTTACCCATAAGTCAAATGCAACATTCCGGTTTATCTTTTTCTCACCCTTGTAGTATGCAACTACCCTTCCCGTGTAAAGGCCCGGCTTTTTCAAATACTTTTTATTGAAGTAAAGGGGGATTTTCGCAGGCGTTTTGCCTTTAATGTAAACCGAAGTCCTTGTTAATTCAATCCATTTTGTCGTTGAAACAAGGTTGTATGCCTCAAAGAAGTTCATCTTTTCATTGTCGGTTACTTCCGGCTTGAATATAGGCGCAACGGTAAAGATAACGCCGTCAGGCTTTTGAGGGATATATCCGCTTCTCAAATAAACCGCATAGCCTTTGCCGTCGGGATAGTAAGGGGATTCGGTTCTGATTTTGTAATAGTTTAAAACGGATTTTTTCTTTAACAATTTGTTTAAAACATTCCACGCTTTTTCAACATTTATTAAGCCCCTTCCCTGGTCAAGCATTGTGTAACCTTTCAGCGGGGTAGCGGAATCCATCAATGCCCTTTTTACTTCCCCTTGAGTGTACTTTAAATCTTTGCCGTAAACCTTTTTAGCCTTTGAGAGTATTAAAGCCATTACGCCTGCCGCCTGAGGGGAAGCCATTGAAGTCCCTCTCATAACATCCCTGTCTAACCAGTGAGGCACTGTTGAAGCGGCACAGCCCGGTGCTGAAGCGTCAGGTTTGGGAACCATTCCACCTCTGCTTGAGAATATAAACATCTTGTTTACGGATATCTTTGAAGCATAATCCGCGTCTGCAGAGGTTTTCGGTAACAATGCCCCGCATGCAAATATCATTTCGCTTGACGCAGGCATACCCGTCGTGTTTATACCCGGCCCTGAATTGCCGTTGCTTGTTGAACCTGCAATATTGAAATTTTCCTTAAACATTTTGTCAAGGTATTTTTCAATATCAGCCCTGCCTGCATAGGTTGAATCAATCCCGTAACTCATTGAGAAAACAACAGGGGTTTCGGGATGCTCTTTATGCCATTTCATTAAATAATCATACGCCTTTTTCATTGATTCAACGGTTGTGGCTCCCCCTGCAAAGTTTGACCTTCCGATTTTTAAGGAGATTACCTTTGCTCCGGGAGCAATTCCGTTAAAACCCTTTTGTCCGTCAATCATATAGCCTGTTGAAATGCCTGCGCAGTGTGTTCCGTGTGCTCCCGCGTCAAAATGGAAAACAATCTTCTTTTTATCCGGGAATATGTTTGCCTCAATGGGAAGTATGTCTCCCTTTTTGTCAGGGTTTTTTCTTCCCCTTAAATAAAAGTAATCGTACCTGACATTGTAATTCATCATCTCTTTTTCGTCTGACATATCCCCGTTCATATTTGTGTCAACATAGTAAACCCATTGTTTTTTGCCGTCTTTACCCTTTTTCTTAAAAACGACAACAGCCCATTTATCGTCGTATTTGCCGTTGTTGTTCGGGTCTTTCACCTCTGAATTTTTAAACTGGCTTTCTTTCAAAATTCCTATGTAAAACTTGGTGTCTTTTGTTACTCCGTTTAATTTGTCAAGGTTTGTTAAGAATATATCGCTGTCCTTTAGAGTCCAATAGGTTCTGCCGTTCTTTTCAACCTTCTTTGCCTCTTTCAAAGAAACGTCGCCTTCGCCTGTAAAGTCCTGAACATCAATTACCTTAACCTCTCCAGTTGAGGTTTTTCTCAATCCCGGCACGGAGACATCTACCCCTGTGTCAATAATAAAAACCACCACTCCCCTTCCGTCGCACTCAGGGTT
>JALWHA010000167.1 GCA_027038695.1 Acidobacteriota bacterium | reverse complement strand
ATTTCAGGGATGTTTTCCTTTCTTTCAAAGTGCAAAACCGAATAATCCACCTTTGGCGGAGGGGAAAAAGCCCCGGGTTTCAATTTTAGAACCTCTTTTACGTTATAAAAAGGATAAACAGCGCAAGACAAGAGAGATACTTCTTTTGATATCTTATTCGCAACCTCTTTTTGATACATTAAGACCATTTCAGGGATTCTATCAAAATAACGCAAAAGCAGAATTGTTACAGGGGAAGATATATTGTAAGGCAAATTTGAGGCAACGGAAAATTCTTTTAAGTTTAAAAAAATGCTTTCACCGTCTTTGAGAATGTCACCGTTTATTATGTTACACCGCTCTTTGAATTTTTCTTTTAAAAAAGGGATTAAATCGGTGTCTTTTTCAATTACTATTACTTTTGAGAATTTTTCTACAAGAAATTGAGTTAATATCCCTTCCCCCGCCCCTATCTCAACACAAACCTCATTTTCTTTTAAGTATGAAACAATCTTTTCCGCTATCTGCGGGTTTGTGAGAAAATGCTGTCCGAGGGATTTTTTCCTCAACCTGACTTCCTATTTAAACCATTCACCTAATTTTTCTATAAGTTTTTTAGCCTGTTTTTCATTGGTAATATTGAACTTTGAATGGACATTGTACCTGCCGTTCCTCTTCTGATACTTAACAAGCCTTACCTTTTTGTCCCCGAATTCACCGTCTCTGCCCTTCTCCCTGTAAAGGTAAACAACCGTAGTCCAGGCCCCACCTTTTGAAAGGATAAATTTATCAAGTTCTTCTACAACCAGCTCCCCGTTGTCATACCATTCTATGCTTAATTCTTCAATTTCCATTGCTCAAACTCCTTTTTTGATTTAAAGAAAATCCTTTTTATGCTTCTTTCTTTTTCTGACAAAGTGATTAAAACCGCGCAAAACCACCAGTCTCCCCCGGCAGGCTCAAACCTCTGCGGCAAACCGCTTACCATCTTGTAAATAGCAGCATCTTTTTTAACCCCGATTATTGAATCAGAAGCCCCACACATCCCCACATCGGTAATAAAAAGGGTACCTTTCGGCAAAACCCTTTCGTCAGCCGTCTGGACATGGGTATGGGTTCCTACAACAACATCAACCTTACCGTCAAAGTAATTTGCGAGAACAGCCTTTTCTGCGGTAGCCTCGGCGTGAAAATCCACAAAAATATAGTCTGCACTTTTTTCTTCCAACAACCTTTCAAGAGCGGCAAAGGGGGAATCAACAGGAGGCATAAAAGCCCTTCCTAAAAGGTTTGTTATTAATAAAGTTTTGTTTCCCGGCAATCGCTCAAGCCTGTACGTGTTTCCGGGAACCGAGGGGGGGTAGTTCAAAGGCCTTAAAACATCGGGGTAGTCTTCAATAAAATCAAGTGCCGCTTTTTTGTCAAATATGTGGTTTCCTGAGGTAAAGCATTTAATTCCCGCTTCCCTCATCTCTTTTATTGTCTCTTCGGTAATACCGTTTCCATGGGCAAGATTTTCACAGTTTGCAATTGTGTAATCTATTGTTTCCTTTTTAAAAAGAAAGGGCAGGACTTCTTTTACCGAAGCCCTGCCTGTTTTTCCGACAATATCGCCTATAAATAAAATTTTCATCTTTTACCTTGCGTATTCAACAGCCCTTGTTTCCCTTATAATTGTTACCTTTATCTGGCCAGGATAATCAAGTTCTTCTTCAATCCTTTTTGCAATTTCTTTTGAAAGCCAATATATTTTATCGTCGTCAACAAGGTCGCTGTTAACGATTACCCTGATTTCCCTTCCTGCCTGAATAGCATAAGATTTATAAACGCCGTCAAAGGAAGAAGCGATCTCTTCAAGTTTTTCAAGCCTTCTAATGTAACTTTCAAGAATCTCCCTTCTTGCCCCCGGCCTTGCTGCACTCAAAGCGTCTGAAGATTGAACGATAACAGCCTCAACCGTTTTGGCCTCAACATCCCCATGGTGTGCCTGAACCGCATGGATAACCTCTTCCGATTCACCGAACCTTCTTAAGAGGTCAACGCCTATCTCAACGTGAGTTCCCTCAACCTCTTTATCAATAGCCTTGCCTATATCGTGAAGCAAAGCGGCTCTTTTAGCGATTTTAACGTTTGCGCCTAACTCGTGAGCCATAAATGCGGCAATGTAGGCAACCTCTTTTGAGTGCTGAAGTATGTTTTGCCCGTAAGATGTTCTGTATTTAAGCCTTCCGATTAATTTAATCAGTTTGGGATGCAAATCTCCTATTCCGAGTTCAAATACGGTGTTTTCACCTTCCTTCTTAATCTCAGCGTCAAGTTCAAGTTTCACCTTTTCAACAACGTCTTCAATTCTTGCCGGGTGAATCCTTCCGTCTGCTATGAGCTTCTCAAGTGCAAGCCTTGCAACTTCCCTTCTAATCGGGTCAAAGGAAGAAAGGATTACAGCTTCAGGGGTATCGTCAATAATCAAATCAACCCCTGTTGCCTTCTCAATAGCCCTGATATTTCTTCCCTCTCTGCCAATAATCCTTCCCTTCATTTCGTCGTTAGGAAGGTCAACAACAGAAACGGTTGATTCCGAAACATAATCGGAAGCAGATTTCTGAATGGCAAGGCTTATAATCTCCCTCGCCTTGTTTTTAGCAGTGAAATCAGCCTCTTCTTCCATCTTCTTTAACTTTTTAACAATGTCTTTTTTCGCTTCATTCTCAAGCAAACCCATCAATTCCCTTTTTGCTTCATCCCTTGTATAGCCTGAGATCTGCTCTAACTTCTTCATCTGTTCAGTAACTAAATGCTCTACTTCTTGCTTTTCCTTAGAAAGGGTTTCCTGTAATTGCTTAATTTCCCTTTCTTTTTGCTGTAATTCAAGGTCTTTTTTGTCAAGGTAATTTGACCTCTGCTCTAAAATGTCCTCTTTCTTGTCTAACTTTCTCTCTAAATCTTCAAGATGCTTTCTTTTGCCTTCTAACTCTTTTTCTACTTTTTCCCTGATCTGCTGTTTAATTTCCCTTACTTCAATTTCAGCAGCCTTTTTGATCTGCTCCGCTTCTTTTTTTGCGCTTTCTACTATGTTTTTCCCTTTATGCTCTGCGGATTCAAGTAACTGCTTGTCTTTTTTAGATTTATAGGCAATAAAACCTATCAATCCCAGTAGAATTATGAAAAGAGCGCCAGCAATAATCCACGGTACAATAGTCATGTCAACCTCCTCATCTTACGCCACTAAAAATCCCGTGAAACCGTGTGGCGGCAATATTTGACCCTGACCTCGTCAGGTGGGCGTCGCAACTTCGGTTCGGGCTTCCTTAAAAAAGGCATGCTCGCCCCCGAAATATTAGACTCCCTAAAATATGGTGTTGGCTCAAAATTTACCTACCATCACGCATTTCACAGGAAATCTCTCTTATTCAAAGAACTATCAATCAAATTAATTAACTCTTTAATTTTTTTGGCGTACTTTAAATCTTTTTCTTTTTTATTACAATCACTTAACAATGTTAAATAG
>JALWHA010000166.1 GCA_027038695.1 Acidobacteriota bacterium | reverse complement strand
CTCTCCCGCTATACTTTTAACAAATTTCTCTTTGATCTCTTCCGTGTTTAAACTCATGGACAAAAGATACTGAAGTTTCATGATCGAAGCCTCAAAGGTCATATCAAGCGACGAAATAGCCCCTGCCTCTTTCGCCTTTCTTCCGCATTCGTAAGAGTCAAGATTTATACGTCCTTTTTTCGCCTGAGAGGTGATTATCACAGGGATCCCCAAAGCTGAAGCCTCAAATATATAAGGGATGAAAGAGTTTTCCAGTATTGGAACGTTTCCGGTTGCATATGCCTCAATGACAATTCCGTCGGTTTCAGAATTTAAGAAATATTTGTAAATAGCGGGATTTAATCCAGGGAATGCTTTTATATAAACTATGTTTTTCTTTTCTAAAAAACAGAACTCCGTTTCACTTTCAGGAGACAAGGTTATTACGCAGCGCTTATTCAGGTTAATATCAACCCCTACGGTAGCAAGGTAAGGGAAATTGGGAGAATCAAAAGCGTCAAAATCTCCGCTGCTTATTTTTGTTGACCTGTTTGCCCTCATCAGTTTTGAATTAAAGCACACTGCTATTTCCGGTATGTCCATAGTTGCAAATTCTACCGCGTTTATCAAGTTTAACCTTGCGTCGGTTCTTATGTGTCTCAACGGTTTTTGGGAGCCTGTAAGTATTATCGGTTTTGTATTACCCTTTATCAAAAAAGAAAGTGCCGAACCGGAATAAGCCATTGCATCAGTGCCGTGAATTATTACAAAACCGTCGTATGTTTGATAATTATCTTCAATTATTTTTACCAATTTATTTATGTGTTTTATGGTTAAATTTGCACTGTCTATATTAAATGCAAACACTGTTTCAATATCGGCTAACTCTTTTAATTCAGGAACAAAATTTACGACACTTTCCTGAAATTGTACAGGCTTAAGGCTGTTGTCAGGTTTCCCTGCGGCCATCCCCAGGGTTCCGCCTGTGTGAATAATTAATATCTTTTTCATTCTATCATGCCTTTAAAGGATATATTTGCCGATATCTTCTTTAGATACAAGCGATTGTAGTTTCTCTTCAACAAACTCTTTGTCAATTGTTACAACAGTACCGCTTAATTCAGGCCCTTTAAAGAGAATGTCTTCAAGCATTTTCTCCATAATGGTATGAAGCCTTCTCGCCCCTATGTTTTCAATAGACTCATTGGCAATGTAAGCGTATTCCGCTATCTTTTCTATGGCGTCTTTTTCAAAAACAAGGCTGACATTTTCCGTTTCCATTAATGCCTGATACTGCTTGACTAAAGCGTTTTTAGGTTGAGTTAGAATTTTAACAAAATCTTCTTTCGTTAAAGAATGCAACTCCACCCTTATAGGGAACCTGCCCTGCAATTCGGGAATTAAATCGGAAGGTTTTGCTACATTGAAAGCCCCCGCCGCTATAAACAGGATATGGTCTGTTTTAACAATGCCGTACTTTGTGGGAACGGTAGAACCCTCAATTATAGGCAACAGATCCCTTTGAACCCCTTCCCTGCTTACGTCAGGCCCGCTTCCGTCGGTAGAACGAGATGTTATCTTATCTATCTCGTCTAAAAAAATAATGCCGTTGTTTTCCGCAAGGCTTATGGCGTCTTCTTTTACTTTTTCCATATCAATCATTTTTTCCGCTTCTTCTTCGGTAAAGTATGAAATCGCCTCTTTAACCGTCATTTCGCTTTTCTTTCTTTTCGGAGGTTCGAACAAACCGGACAATCCGTCTTTTAGGTCTTCAAACATATCCATTGTGCCGCCTGAAACAATGTCAAATAAAACCTGCGGATTGGATTCTTTTTTAATTTCTACTTCAATTATTTTGTCGTCAAATAGCCCGTTAACAATATCCTTTCTTTTATCTTTTCTCATCTTAATCATTCTTTCGTAGTGGTCAAATTCGTCCGTACCTTGATATTCGGGTGTTCTCGGAAGGGGGAATAATATATCTAATACTCTGTCTATCGCTTTTTCTTTTGCCTGTTTTTGAATTTTGTTGGTGTAATTGTTTTTTACCATTTGAACAGAGACTCTAACCAAATCCCTTATCATAGACTCTACGTCTCTTCCGACATACCCGACTTCGGTAAACTTTGACGCTTCAACCTTAACGAAAGGAGCGTTTACCAATTTTGCAAGTCTTCTTGCAATTTCTGTTTTTCCAACCCCGGTAGGCCCTATCATTATTATATTTTTAGGGGTGATCTCTTCGGCAATGTCTTTGGGAAGTTTTTGCCTTCTCATCCTGTTTCTCAATGCAATCGCAACAGATTTTTTCGCTTCATTTTGCCCTATTATGTACTTGTCCAGGTGTTCAACAATTTCTCTCGGTATTAATTCTTTTCTTTCTATCATCTTCATAACTATTCTCCTTAATTTCTTCCGACAATTAGTATCCTCGGATAAGATTTAAAATGTTTTATTCTAATTCCGACATAAACATACGCGTCTTTAAATTTCCAGTAATAGTGTACAACGGTAAAGTTCGGGTGGCTAATAGTCCTTGAAATGGGAGTTCCGTAAAGTTTTGTCAGGCATTTTTTTAATTTAAATATAAAATCCCTTGCTTTTTGGGGATCTTTTCTATACCCGAACCAGATATCAACCGCCCTTATTTTTGATCCTTTTAAAATAGGGGAAACCCCGGCAAATTCATCACAGAATTTAATAGTAAAAGAATTACCCGAATGGAGATATAGTTTATTCTTTTTTGCAGTATCAATAAATTCTTTTAAAGTCATTCCCGGTTTCAAGCCGTAAAATCCGGGAAACGGCCTGGACGAACAGGCATTTAACAATAAAAGACTTAATAAAATAAATAAAAATAATTTTTTCTTCATGTTAACCCTCTTTATGATTTTTTATAGATAATAAATTTTCATCCTCAAGATATTTTAGCAGGTTAAAGCAATCTTTAAAATTACATTTTAAACATGCAAATTTCAAAAGAGTGGATTCTTTATTCATTGTTGTCATGATAGCCAATCCCTCGTAACTCTCAAGTATTACCCTTAAATAGAATATATTTTCCTTTTTTGTTTCAGCATAAACGTTTACGGTTGCCGTATCATCAAGGTTAAATAAATTATTTTCTAACAATTGAATTTACCCCGCATTTAAAATTCCCATAGATCCTGACAATTGAGTTTGGATTGCCTTTTTCAATTTCTTCATTGTCTTTTGCAAGAAAGAGTTTGCAAACCTTCACCCTTTCCTTTAATAAGCCCCTATCCCTGAATTCCACTAACTCTCCTTTAGATAGGGGGTTTTTTAGCAGTATTTCAACAAAATTATCGGCTTTTTTTATAATGCTTCCCACTAAAGCAAATTGATTTATATATTTTGAAGATTCAAAATTATAACTTGAAGAATCCGGAGTACCTTCAAAAAAATTAGTCGTAAACCCCCTGTTGCTGACTCTTGATAATTCATTAACCAATTCGTCTTTTAGAACATGAAATTTTTCCGTATCACCCTCAAAAATTAAGTCTATAGCGGTACGATAAACATCGGTAGTTACCGCCACGTAATGAATAGACTTCATTCTTCCCTCAATTTTTAAAGACGAAACCCCGGCATCAATTAGTTTGTCAAGAACGGGTATTGCGCATAGATCTTTTGAGTTAAAGATATAACTTCCCCTTTCGTCTTCCTCTATGGGAAAATACTGTCCCTTTCTTTCCGATTCTTCCAGAAGTTTGTAGTTCCATCTGCAACTTTGGGTACACTCACCCCTGTTTGCGCTTCTTCCGGTCATATACAGGGATAAAAAGCATCTTCCCGAATATGCTATACAAAGCGCTCCGTGGATAAAAACCTCTATTTCGCCTTTTGCTTTTTTGCATAATTTTTCAATTTGATTTATGTTAAGTTCCCTTGCTGCCACAATCCTTTTTACACCCTGTTTAAACCAAAAATTAGCAGTCTCGCTATTCATAACGTTTAATTGAGTTGATATATGCACCTCAATATCCGTTAGTTTTTTTGCAAGAAGAAAAACCGCAGGGTCGGAAACAATTAAACCGTGAGGCTTAATGTTATTTAACTCAAATAAAACCGCTTCAATTTCTTCAAGATCTTCATCGTAGGGGAAAATATTTAGAGTAACATAGATTTTTTTATTTAATTCCTTTGCTATTTTTACCGCTTCGTCTAACTGAGGTAATGTGAAATTGCCTGCAAAATTTCTTAGAGAAAAGCGCTTTAACCCGAGATATACCGCGTCAGCCCCAAAATGAAAAGCGGTTATAAGTTTCTCAAAATTCCCTGCGGGGGCAAGCAGTTCCGGTTTTTTTATCTTTTTCTCCACTTTTTTCTCCAATACCTGATTTGGTACTCTTTTACGTACTTTAAGTGTTGTTTATAAGTTTTACTAAATAAATGCTTTCCCTTGTTATTGGAAACAAAAAAGAGATACTCTGAAGATGCGGGACAAAAAGCCGCCTTAATTGCGTTAAACCCGGGATTGGCAATAGGAGTCGGGGGCAGACCTTTTATGTAATAAGTATTAAACGGGTGTTTCATTCTTATATCTTTTCTTTTAATATTACCGTCATACCTGCCTTCAAGTATTAAGGCATATATAATTGTCGGGTCGCATTCAAGTTTCATTCCCTTTTTCAACCTATTGTAAAAAACAGAGGCAATTAAAGGCATTTCATTTTTTAATGAAGTTTCCTTTTCCACTAAAGAAGCAAGTTTTAATATTTCATAATCGTCTAATAAAACACCCTTTTTTTTAAGACAATTGAATTGTTTCGCTTTTTTAAACATTGTGTTAAACCTTGAAACCATCTGTTCAATTACTTCTTTTTCGCTTGAATTAGCCCTAAAAAGGTAAGTATCAGGGAAAAGAAAACCTTCCAATGTCTTTGCCGATTGAAAACCTGCAGGCAAGAAATTTTGAGGCATATAAAAGTATTGCATATAAACATCTTTTTTGCCTAACCCTGCTTTAACAAGTTTGTCAAACATTTCAAAACAATTCAAACCTTCGGGAAATGTTACTTTTATAAGCCTTGCGTCTCCCTTTGTTAACCTTTTTACAAAATCAATTACGTTATAATAGTTTGAAAACGAGTAATAGCCAGCTTTCAATTTTCTGTCAAGTTTTAAAAGCCTCACCGTAAAAACAAAAAGCCTTAAAGAAAAAGGTGTTTTGTTATTAACAGTTTTTGCTATTTGATTTATTGTCTCCCCTTTTTTAATCTCTATAATGCAAGAGACTTTTCTTTCGGAAAAAAGATATTTATAACCAAAAAGCAAGGATAGTGCAATTATAACAAGGATTGAAACCGCGATTATCTTTCTCATCACTTTTGGTCTTCGTTTACCTTCAAGATTGCAAGAAATGCCTCTTGAGGGATCTTCACTTTGCCTACCGCTTTCATTCTTTTTTTACCCTCTTTCTGTTTTTCAAGAAGTTTTCTCTTTCTGGTAATATCCCCGCCGTAGCACTTTGCAAGCACGTTTTTTCTTAACGCCTTTACCGTTGTTCTGGCTATAACCCTTCTCCCTATTGCCGCCTGAATGGCAACCTCAAACATCTGCCTTGGGATCAATTCTTTCATCTTCCTGGTTAAAGCCTGCGCCCTATAATAAGATTTATCCTTATGCACAATAACTGATAAGGCGTCCACTATTTCTCCGTTAACAAGAATATCCAACTTAACAAGATTGGACGCCCTCATGCCTGCCAGAGTATAATCAAATGAAGCATAACCCTTTGACACTGATTTAAGCCTATCGTAAAAATCGATAACAATTTCATTTAAAGGCAATTCATATTCAATTAAAACCCTCTCCTGTGAAAGGTACTCAAGCCTTTTCTGAACTCCCCTTCTATCGGTGCAGAGTTGTAATATAGGCCCTACAAACTCGGATTTTGTTACAATTGTTGCTTCAACTATAGGCTCTTCTATAGTTTGTATATATTGAGGCTCCGGCATTTTAGACGGGTTTGAGACAAATAAAACCTCTCCGTTTGTTTTGGTGATTTTATATTCAACACTCGGAGCGGTTGATATCAAGTCAAGATTGTACTCCCTTTCAAGCCGTTCCTGAATAATCTCCATATGCAGCAGGCCTAAAAAACCGCACCTGAATCCGAAACCGAGTGCGTCAGATGTTTCAGGTGTAAAGTTAAAAGCGGCATCATTTAGTTTTAATTTCTCCATTGCGTCCCTTAGGTCGTCATATTGAGTATTTTCAGTAGGGAAAAATGACGAAAAAACAACAGGCTTCATTTCCTGAAACCCCGGGAGAGGCTCGGGGCATTCCCTGTTTTCTTCCGTTATGGTATCCCCTATCTTTGTATCCTGAATATTTTTGATACCGGCGATTACATACCCTACATCTCCGGCTTTTAACTCTTTTGTTTTCTTCATTTTAGGGGTAAAAATCCCCACCTCGTCCACTTCATAGATCTTACCTGTAGCCATAAGTTTCATCTTCATCTTCGGGAATATTCTACCTTCAAAAACCCTGGTAAGTATAACCACCCCTCTATATGAATCGTACCAAGAATCAAAAATCAATGCCGCTGTTGGTTTACTTTCGTCTCCTTCAGGAGGCGGGAATACCTCAATGATTTTTTCAAGAACCTCATCAACTCCTACCCCGGTTTTAGCCGAAACTAAAACAGCGTGCTCGGTATCAAGCCCAATTACATGCTCAATCTGCTCAAGAACCTTATCCGGGTCTGCGGCAGGCAGGTCTATTTTGTTTAAAACAGGCAAAATCTCCAGGTCATTATCCACCGCAAGGTAAGCATTTGCAAGGGTTTGCGCCTCTACCCCCTGAGATGCGTCAACAACGAGTATTGCACCTTCGCAAGCCTTCAAACTTCTTGATACTTCATATGAAAAATCTACATGGCCGGGGGTGTCTATCAAATTAAAAGTATACTCTTTCCCGTCTTTGGCCATGTATTTTACCGTAACGGAATGGGCTTTGATTGTAATACCCCTTTCTCTTTCAAGATCCATATCGTCAAGTATCTGGTCTTTCATCTCCCTTTTTTCAACAGCGCTTGTTTTTTCTAGAATTCTATCCGCAAGGGTTGATTTACCGTGGTCAATATGGGCAATTATTGAAAAATTCCTGATTAAATCCCTGGTCACAAATAAACTCCTTCTTTTTAAAGCACTGAAAAAATATAGCAAAATAAAGGGTTCAAGTCAAGAAACGGAAGGTTTTGAACAATATAAGAACCGTGAAATATAATGCAATTGTTTAACCTAAAAAAATCAACGACGATTCTGTTATTTAAAAGAGGACTGAAGGTCTTTATCGGTTAACCTTAAGGACTGAATGATGCTTTGAGAAATGTTATTTCTATAAATACTTAACAACAAACGTAAACACGGACAGCGACCCCATTGTAATAACAGGCTCATTAAACTGGAACGCAAACGGAAACGACTCTAACGACGAAAATGTGCTAATAATCCCAACTCAAACATAGCAAACCAGTACTATCAGGAATTTTTAGGCAGGTACTTTCAGGCAGGCGGAAATATTCAAAAGTACATAGACCCTTCAACAAATCTAAACTACACTATCCCAAATTTTGACACAAAAATAACCAAATAAAAAAAGCCCCTCGACTTCAGGGGGCTTTCTCTTTTTTTTTACCTTCTGATTTTCCTTCTAACCGCAAGCCCTATTTGATAAAGCAGAAAGAGAATAAAAAGTTTTCAGAGGGTAACAATTAGTGAAAATAAAATAAGAAAACCGGGTTTAGATTAAATAACCCCAAACCCGGAAAATATAAATTATAAAATTTTTTGTTTTTTTCTTAATACGCAGTGCCTTTTATCATGTCAATAGATATGTAAGGGGCTTTGCCGCCTTTCAGCCATTTGTTGAACCATTCAAGATGGGCGTTATAGTAAAGAGGCATTGATTTTACAGGGTCAGGCCAGTGGCCGTCGTTTTTGAATATTATTATCTCGGAAGGGACACCCATTTTTTGCAAAGCGGTGAAGAATTGTATGCTCTGGGTATAGGGAACCCTGTAATCCTTTTCCCCCGTAATTATCAAACAAGGGGTTTTAAAGTTTTTAACATAAGACGAGGGGGAAGATTTTTTGTAGTATTGAGGGTTTTCCCACGGCGCTCCCCCGCAGTCGTAGTTCGGAAACCATAATTCTTCGGTTGAGCCGTACCATGAAGGCAAATCATAAAGCCCCATCATTGCTACAAGGCATTTGAAGTGCTTGTTATGGCCTTCAAGCCACATCATTGCGTATCCGCCCCATGACCAGCCCATTGCACCCATTCTGTCTTTGTCAACATAGGGTAGTTTCTCAAGGTATTGAACGCAGTTTTCTATGTCTTCCATAACCTTGCCTGTGTAGTCCCTTGAGATTGCCTTTGTAAAAGCCTGCCCGTAGCCTGTTGAGCCGTGAGGGTTTGGGAATGCGACAATGTAGCCTGCCCCCGGGTAAACCTGCCAGTCTCCCCTGAAAGAGTCAGCCCACATGTATTGAGGCCCTCCGTGAACATTGAGTATTAAGGGATACTTTTTGTTCGGGTCAAAGTTGTGAGGTTTTACTATAAACATATGAATTTTTGCCCCGTCAGCACCTTTTACCCAGACCTGTTCGGCAGGCCTTATGTCAACCTCATCTTCTATCTTTTTGTTGAAAATAGATACCCTTTGTTTTGTTTTGCCTTTTAGAGAGAGTTTATAAACTTCATATGGCTTCCCAATAGAGGAAATAGTTGCGTAAATGCTTTCTTTTGCAGGGGTAAATTCCCTTATGTAAACATCAGGGAAAACTTTTTTATATTTGCCGTTTTCAATGTTTACCGAATATAGAGGGGTATAGCCCTTTTCCAAAACGGTAAAATAAATTGTTTGTGAATCAGCCCAGTGAAAAGAGTTTACCCAGTTGTCAATCTTTTCACTTAAAACCTTTGTTTTACCTGTTTTCAGGTTATAAACGGCAAGGTAAAACCTGTCGGATTCGTAGCCGGGAACTTTCTGCATTCTGTAAGCAATGTAGTTCCCGTCGGGAGAAAATGAGGGGTTTCCGTCATATGCCTTGTTTTGTTTTGTAAGGTTTTTCATTTCCCCTGTTTTTAAGTCAATTAAAACAATGTCGTCATTTGTTGACTCGGCAGGGTCTTTTACATCTTTTACGGTTACCGCAATATACCTTCCGTTTGGGCTTAAATCAAAGCCTTCCCAGAATGCGGGATAGTCAACCTTGCCCTTTGTAATTTCGCTGTAGGTTTTTTTTGAAATATTGTATTTTATCAGGTGAGAGTATTTAAAGTCCCTGTATGAAGTCCAGTGCCTGAAGAGAAGTTTGTCCCCGAAGTGAGCCTGAACCGGATCTTTCTTCATTTTATCCGCTAACTCTTTGTTCTTTTTGCTGTCCGCCCCTGCTTCAGGAAAAACATAGGTTGAAAAGATTAAATTATTGTTGTTCAATACAGCGTATGAGTTAACTCCCATTGAAAAATCGGTTACCTGCTCCGATTCCCCGCCATCAAGGGGAATTCTCCACACCTGAACCCCTTTCTTTCTTGAAGATAGAAAGTAAAGGTATTTATCGTCTTTTGAAAATTGAGGGGAAAAGTCTGAGTTCTTTCCTCTCGTTAACTGCTTAATTTTTCCTGTTTCGGTGTTTAAAAGGAAGATGTGCGAGCAGGATTTTCCCTTTTTATAATCCGCTTCCGAAACGCTAAATGCAATCAGTTTGCCGTTTGAAGACTTTGTTAACCCTGAAATGCTTTTTAATGCGTATAAATCGTCAATGGTGAAAGCCCTTTTTTGAGCCCTAACCCCCGCAAAAGCGAGGGATAATGTTAAAATCAAAGCAAATGATAGTGCTATTTTTTTTATCATTTTTTATCTTCCTTTTTGTTTGCTTTAAACTTTTCAAGGATTTTCGGGTCAATTGCAGACTTATGAACAGCAAAGTCAAGCATTTTAAGTTTTACATAGTCGTCTCTGTAAAAGAGATAGCCTTCAAACTTGCCCTTTCTAGCGCTTCTTGAAGAATCCTTGATTAAGAACCAGTCGTGGCCTGCGTAATGTGTCCAGCCTACAAGGTGAATTCCGTGGTCGTCTGTTGTTGTGTGGTTGTAAAACCTCATTTCCCTTGCATCCTGGTTTATGTACTGTGCAGGAATATCAAAAGCCGGGACTATAGCGGCATCGTACTCCCCTCTGTAACCCGGTTCCGTAACATCTCCGCCAATTCCTGCAGTGTAACCTTTCTTAACAGCATTTAAAAGAATTGAATACCAGACATCAAGGGGGACATTGTAGTAATCTGTAGCATGCCTCCAGTTATCGGGAACTTTAAATTCAATCCTCTGATAGAAAGGTGCATACTTAAAGGATACAAAATCATAGTAATCGTCCATATTAAGTTTGCAAACCTCTTTTAAAAAGGTTTTTGGGGTGTATGTTTTACCGTTGTACTGAAATTTTGAAGGTGGGGTCCCGATATATTTGTCTAAAATTAGTTTAATGTTACTAACCACATAGTTTTCATCCCAGAGATCGTTTTCTTTAACAAATTGAAGGAAAGCATTCATTTCCCTGAACATAAGCTCATGGTTATGCATTTTCCTTCCGTTTTTTAATCCGGTGTAAACACTTTCAGGCATACAACCGTACTTTTTGTAGATCATATTTACCGCATCAAGTTCAGAGCCTTCTCCAAATTCGCTTGTGCCGTAACTTCTAACAAAGCCTTTTGCCTTTTCTATGTATTCCCAGTAAACGGTATGCATTTCTGAAAGTTTTATCTTTTTGCCGGTAATCCTGTAAACTTCGGATTCGTAGAATGAGGTTCCCGAAAATGCCCAGCAGGTACCGCTTAGGTACTGAGCTACAGGGGTAAAGTGAAAGGCTGATTTAAAAACGTCAGGTGATTCGGGAATTTTCACATTGGAAAAATCCGCTACAAACTTTTTTTTTGGATATTTATTTTTCTCTTCTTTTTGTTTTTTTAAGAAATCTTCCCTTGCTTTTTTAATCTTTTTTAGAG